>JADIMC010000050.1 GCA_017694955.1 Candidatus Limisoma faecipullorum | reverse complement strand
CCGAAGTCCTTTTCCTGAATATTTTTGAACCGTTTCCATCCATCGGCAGACTTATAGGCCTCCAACGAACCGACCGGCACATTCAAGACACAATCATCTTTATTCACGTAATCTAAACAACCCGCATATTGAGGATAAAGACCATTACTATACTCAAGAACAGGAGGCACTGCATTTTCAACATTAATTTCCATCAGGTCATAACAATTATGAAATGTACCAGTTCCCATTCTATCCACCTTTTTAGGTATGGTAATAGGAGTCAAACTACCACAATCTGCAAAAAGTCCTTCTTCAATGCTATCAATATTGGTTGGTAAATCGACTTCCTCCAAACCGCCACAATATGCAAACGCCATTTCTTCTACCAACCGCACTGTATCTGGTATGTTTATTATTTTCTATAATGTTATTTCTACCAAGTTTAGAGCTTCTCAATGAACGTGGAAGAAGCCACACGATAATGACAATCAGCACAATGAACAGCAGCTTGTTTGCTGCAACAGGAAGATAATAGAGTACATTTTCGTCACAAGCGATTATCCGTACAATGAAAAGATGAACCACCAGTATGGATAGCCATATCCAAAACAGCACTATCCCGATTAGAGTGTTAATCCGTGACACGGAAAAACGTCCCGGCATCGTTGACAAGATGCAGTCAAAAAAATCTTTACCGCCAGTGTTATTGGCCAATTTATATGTCCAGTCAGTTTTCAATAAATTGTCCTCATACTCTTCAATTTTGCGCTGATACACTTCCTGCCATCCTTTCGAGGCCTTTGCCGTCATTATCCAGATTACGGAAAAGACAATGGCTACGAATGCAATTCCGCAAATCAGGGCATTACAGATAGCCGAGTCAGCCAACTTTTCCTCGTTGCCAAGATTGTCGAGCATACGCAGTGCAAGTTGACCGTAACCAACGAAGAACAAGCCGACAAATACGGAAAGAATGGACGAACGTTTCCAAAGATTGTCAATCTCGAAACGGTAAGAAGCATAAAGGTTTCTCAGGGCTTCGAATTCATCCGAGTCTCTGACATTGTGTCTGTCTGTTTCCTCTGCCATAGGCATTTTGTTTTTGACGCCTGCCAATCCCCCGGACAGAACGTTAACAATCGGGCATAAAAAAGGCGTGGGGATTGTATTTCGTTCTATTCTGTTCTCGGGTCTTCGCTACCACAGCAGGAATAAAACAATAGCCCCACACCTGTCCGTATATATTCTGCCGCCCGGGCAGATATACACTAACTGTATGGGTGCTATCGCCACCATCTTCCTGCTGTTTCCAAAGTTGCGAAGTTTGAGAACAGAAAAACAATCAAATAATCAATCGCATTCGGTCTTGAGATAATGATGCGAGGCGTGACACTCGTGGAGGGTGTGATCGACAATCCAATGGCGGTTTGCCATCTCGGAAATCACAGTCATCTCGTGAGAGACAAGTATAACCGTGGCACGCCGCGAAATGTCCTCCACAATCTTATAAATCTGTTCGATGAAATTATGATCGACATATGACAGAGGCTCGTCGAGCACCACTATTTCAGGACCGGAAATCACTGCCCGGCCCAAAAGAGTACGCTGCAACTGTCCTCCGGACAGACTACCGATTACACGATTGCGCAAATCCGCCACACCCATCAGCCGCAACGTGGAATCAATCTTTTCCTGAACGGCATTCGAGAATCTGCCGCGCCAATTGCGGCGGTCGCCGTACAAGCCGGAAGCCACTACCTCCTCCACCGTAATCGGGAAACGGTTGTCGATATTGCTTTTCTGCGGCAGATAGCCTATATGCAAACTTTCGACCGGAGCACCGTTCTCATAATAGCTCACAGTGCCTGATGTAGGTTTTATCAGCTTAAGCAGCGTTTTGAGCAAGGTGCTCTTGCCACCGCCGTTAGGTCCGGTAATAGCCACAAAATCACCGGAGTTTATCGCCAGCGAAACATCATCGAGAGCCAACGTAGAGCCGTATTCCACAGTAATATGGTCGGCTGTAATTATCAAATCATTATCGGGAAAGCGCATCTGCAATTTTCATTATTTCTGATTTCCAATCATAATCAAGCGGATTAATCTCGACAAGTCGTGTGCCAATCTGGGCGTTGACAGTCCGCGCCTGATTTGTATCCATTCCCTTTTGGAAAAAGAACACCGAAGGCTTCCGCGACACGGCGTATGCCACTTTCTTTTCCATATACTTTACAGGCACTTCCTTGCCATCGTATTCAAGGCTGATTTGTTCCAAACCGTAATCCCGCGCAAAATAGCTTAAAGACGGATGCCATACTACAAAAGCCCCACCCTTCACAGACTGCAACCGCAGGGCAATGCTATCCTGAAACTCCGACAGCTCACGGTCGAAGTCACGGTAGTTACTCTCATATTCCGCCTTATGTTCCGGGTCAAGTTCCACGACATCGTCCAACATATTCTTTATTATCACGCGCGCATTGGCAACGGAAGTCCACGTGTGAGGGTCTATTCCCTCCTTGTCGTCGGCATCGAAATGATGAGAGCCACTTATCAGCTCTATTCCTTCCGACACGTCACAGACCTTTATATCCGGATTATATTCCTTGATTTTGCTTCTGATGCTCAATTCGAAGCCGATGCTACCCATCAAAAAATAAGCATCGCTTTTCTCAAGGTTCATCATATACGACATCGACGGCTCGTAAGTTTCCGGATTACCGCCCTTATCGAGCATACACTTGACATCGAACCTATCGCCGACAATTTTTTCCAAAAAATATTTCTGCGGCAATATGCTCACGGTAATTACACGCACTTCCTCTCTATCCGCTTTACTACCGCCTGCACACGCGGCCATCATCACAGCCACGCACGCACAAACCAACGAAACAACACTTTTTCTCATCCGATAAAAAATTCACCGTAAAATTACAGATTCTGTCCATAAACCACGCGCTTTATGCGCAATATCTTTTCATCGTCCTCCCCGCTGAAAGAAATCTCTCCTGCCGTCATAAGTTTCAATTCCAACGGGCTGCGACCCTCACCGTAGGCAGGCTGCAAATAATACAGGTCGTTCCACAACCGCAACCCGTTTCTTTCATAAAAACCGATACGACGGCGAGCCATCTCATCAACAGGAGGCTCAACCTCAAGAATGACAGGAGTGGAATCGTCGGTTATGGCCTGACACAGATATTTAGCCCCGCGCCCTCCATTACGCATCGACTGTTCGACAGCAAAATGCTCGAAATAGCGCATATCGTCCCATTTCCAAAAACTTAAGAACCCTGAAAATTCCCCATCTTCAGTAAAAGCGATTACATCGAATGGCGATTTCTTGTCATCAAGCAATTTAATTATATCCTGAAAGTCACGGCGTTCGTCTATTGGAAAAGAAGCCTCATACAAGTTCTTAATTTTATCTAAAAAGCCGTCTTTGCAATTATTTTCTTTTAATTTTATCATAAATCCGTTTTTTTGTTTTATATTTGTTACTGAAAAATTTTAACGAGGTACTAATATACTAACTTTTATAATACATGGCAAATTTTCAATTAGATTCGTTAGATTACAAGATTCTACAGATGCTATCTGTAAACGCACGAAAACCTTATCTTGAAATCGCACGTGAATGCAACGTATCGGGTGCAGCTATTCACCAACGCATCCAAAAATTAATCAACATGGGGGTGCTTCAAGGCTCAGAATCATTGATTAATCCGTCATCGGTAGGTTATGATACATGCGCCTACATAGGATTCTTCCTCAAAGACCCTTCTCAATTCGATCAAGTGATTGAAAAATTAAAAACAATCCCTGAAGTTGTAGAATGCCACATTACTACAGGACAGTATGATATGTTTATCAAGCTCTTCGCAAAAAACAATAGCGACTTGATGAGCATTATCCATGGCAAACTGCAAAATCTCGGATTAGCACGCACTGAAACCCTGATTTCTTTCAAAGAAGTGTTTAAACGCAACATTCCGGTAATCGATCCGGAAGCATAATCACCAATATGCAAGAAATAAGAGAATTGCTACACGATTGCACCCTTTGGGCGAAAGAAGCCGGGAGGGTGCAATTAGAATATTTCAGAAGCAGCAATCTTGATATAAAAACAAAATTCAACGACAGCGATATTGTAACTGCAGCAGACAAAGTCTCTGAAGAAATAATCATATCCAATATACGGAAAAAATATCCAACACACTCGATACTGTCGGAAGAATCAGGAACAAGCGGATATGAGAACGATTATCGCTGGGTAATCGACCCGTTGGACGGAACTACGAATTTCAGTAGCGGTCTGCCGGAATTCTGCGTTTCAATAGGAATACAATATAAAAATCAAACCATAATCGGAGTAGTCTTCGCACCCTATCTTGGAGAACTTTTCTATGCAGTCAGAGGCGAAGGAGCATTCTTAAACGGCAAAAAAATATCCACAGGCAATAATACCGATATTCACAAGGCAGTAGTGACAACCGGTTTCCCAGTTGACAAAGACCGTACAACCGACAACAATTTGGATAACGTGGCACGAGTATTACCCTTAGTAAGAGGATTACGAAGACTTGGTTCTGCCGCTGTTGATATCTGCTATGTAGCGGCAGGCTACCTTGACGCTTATTGGGAACTGAACCTTCACGAGTGGGACGTATGTGCCGCTTTGCTGATAGCAGAGGAAGCAGGCGCAAAATACGAGTTTTTCAGAAACGACCGCAATATATCCGTCGTCGTAGCAAATCCGGGCATTATGCCACAAATTTTGCCATTACTATCAAAAACGGCAAACAAATAATTTCATCTGTTTTTCAAAGGATAAGCATATTGGCGCATCTTGTCAACCAAAATGCTGACAGCAAACACACCGACAAACAACCCGACAACACATAAAAGAAATACGGGATAGGAATAACTGTCGTAAAACGAAGTCAGACACTCACGCAATTTTCCCCATACAAATGGCGGCTTATGCAGAAGATAGACCATAAACGCTGAGGAAGCGACCCAATTGACCTCCTTGCTATGGAACGGCCGCATAACGGCAAAAATAAGGAAAAAGCTGACCGATGCTATGATAACAAACGGAGCATTATATGCAAAGGCCTCGCGCGAAGGCAGGAAAAAGGCTGTAAAAAACGTACCGGCAGAACAAACCAAATAAACGGCAGCCCACCATTTCGCAGATATTGCTGACAACGAGGGCAATTCCCTCCGCAACAACCAGCCGATGGCGTACATCAAAATCATCTGCATCTCGTTGTAGCCATAAGGATTGACCTTGCCACCGCGCATCCATCCCAGATAAACATTGACAAACAACAATCCACCAAGAAACAGGAACAACTTACGCCTATCGAGTGACTTCAAGCCTGCATTCAGCACCGGACTCAACAAATACAGCACCAAATAAGACGGGACAAACCATAAATCAGTGCATGAATAGACACATACAGACTCCAACAGGAAGCTCCATAAGAATCCGTTCTCCACACAATAGAGCATAAACACGACAACAGAGGCGAACAGGCAAGTAAACGTAAAGTTGGCCAAACCTTTCCATGACGCTCTTATACCAAAGAATCCGGAAATCAGTATAAAACAGTTAACTCCTACGATAGTCAACGATTCCACTGCATTTTTACCAAGCATCATTGCCGTTGGCGACGCCAAATCGTCAGGAGAAGACAACCCAAATGCCGCACCCGCAAAATGTACGGCAAGCACCATCGCCATACTGACAATACGCAACAACTCGATATTCGACAAACGCTCCTTCACAATATTTATATTATATTTTTCAGCGAATATAGTGATAATCCAGTGAAACCCTGTCAAAAATATCAAGTAAACACAACATAAATTTATAATTATCAATTATGAATGATTATTAAACAATTATTTCTGTCCGCTACAAGTTTTAGCAGACAGAATTATAAAAATTTAATAATTGAATTTCTCCTTGTATTCTTAAAATGCCTCGCCTATGGCGAACACGAAACCACCGGTTCCCTTGCCGAAACCATAGTCGATGCGGGCATTAACATTGTGCTTTATCTCCACACGCAAACCTATTCCATAATTTGGAAGTATGTTTTTCCAGCGTAAATTATCGTATGATGAAAAGACTCCGCCGCCACCTGCCCAGAGCGCGCATCCTATACGGTCGAATATGTGCTGACGTAATTCCAACTGTGCAGAAAGCATATTATTATCAATATACCGTCCGCCATAATAGCCCCTCATTCTCACACCTCCGCTTCCAAGCGATTCGCGTAATGGCCATGGCGTTTCCACGCTATTGTAACTGGCATATGCATCAACAGCAATGAGTCCCCCTTTCCATACAGGAAAATAACCATTATAATTTATCGAAGCATAAAACAATGTTCTGTCAAAAGTACCCATAAATTGAGGTCTTACCAATCCTTTTAGTACTAAATTCATACCACTATGCGGTTGCGGAATGAAATCACGTGTATCATATTGAAATGTAAGTCCTAATCCGGTAAAATAATAATGTGTACGTTGCCCTTCAAGATACGACCAGTCACTCATTTTCAACACTTTGCTATAAAGTATGTCTAAATTAGTTCCAACATAAAAAGGGCCTTTAATGCGGTAAACCAAATCAAAGTTAGATTTCAGTTGAAGCCGTGTGTAGGTTATCGTTGCATTCTCGGCACAGGCATCTGAAGATATTCCCCAAAAGTTGAGCGGAGAATATGTAAGTTCTGTTTTATATGACAAGCGTAATTTCCTGCCTGGAAACAAGTTATTTCCGTTTGCAGTCAGCGAGAATACGCCATTAATTGTAGCATTACCTATCAAAGTCACGTCAGATGGCGACATTATGGAGTCTGTCTTGTCCAAGCGGTATAGCCCCGTTGCACCACCCCCGATGCCAAAACTACCTTCACGCGTATATGAAGGCATAACTATATAACTAACGTCTAATTTTTTTTCAAACGTACGGTCAACATTCCCTGTAACCAATCTGTCAAGATAGCTGAGAAACTTGTTCTGCCGTTTGAATATTAAAGAAAAAGGACCTGGCTCCTGTCGCTTTTTGGGATATTCAGTAAGCATATTGACTTTACGTACAGTATCTTGCTGAATAAAGACGCTATCTTGCCGCATATTAGCTGTTACCGGCATACATATCCAGACACACGCAATAAACAATAATATGAGTGTCGTTTTCCTGTTTTTCATTTACCGAACCGATAAGCAATACCTAAACTTAAAGTCTGCGGCCGCAGAGCATATCTATTATCATCCACATCCAACAAATTTGAAAGACTAATCTTGTAAGAAGCATTTATTTGAAGGCCACAAGGAAATTCATATCCAACTAAATATGCAAATCCGACATTAGAATCGCGCATAGTTGACAGCCCAGTCTCGGGGTTAATTTCATAGACGTCCAATTTCTTACCATTATATCTTATTGTCGATTTAAATCCGAATTCCGTAAACGGTCCTATGCCAAAATTAAATACACCCTTAGCCTTTTTTAATGGTTGATGGTATATGAAATATACAGCCAATTCGTCGCCAAAGTATTGATGATGTCCGGTTGTGCCTTCTTTCATAATGCAAGAATTCTTGTAATGCAAAAATGCATCAGCTTGCACAGAAAACAGTCGGCTAAGACGATAATTGACGAAAACGCCAACGGAAGAACCAGCGCGCATTCTCGTAGTGACAGGTTCATCTCCCCAATGTATCAGGCTCATAACATTAGCCTCGGCTTTGAAACCACAGGAAAATCGCAAAATATACGGCATCCTCACTGTTGTAGAATCAGTTGCATAGACTGTACCAGCAAATACTATTACCATTAAAAACGATATGAGAATTTTCCTGATCATCAAATCGAACATTTACTTAGATTCCGCAAAATTACAAATATCGGCAGAGATATCAATATAAAATCTCTGCCGACAGTTATAATTTATCCCTTTTAGGACATTTTTAACTACCTATCAATGAAACTATATAAAACACAACAGCCGCAAGGACTGCGCTTACCGGTATCGTAAGCACCCATGCGACCATTAGGTTCTTTGTCACACCCCAACGCACGGCCGACAACCGCTTTGTCGCACCCACACCAATAATAGCACCAGTAATCGTATGGGTCGTACTAACCGGAATTTTCAAGAATTCCGTAAGGTACAGAGTGAAAGCTCCAGCCGTCTCGGCAACCATACCTTCAAGTGGAGTGACTTTGGTAATCTTAGTACCCATAGTCTTGACAATTTTCCAACCTCCAGAAATTGTTCCGAGAGAAATCACCGTAAAACAGGAAAATGCCACCCAATCCGGTATGTCCCTTACGCTTTCAACGCCCATTCCGATTCCCAATGGATGGGCGGCAATCATAGCCGCCGCAATGATACCCATCACCTTTTGGGAGTCGTTCAAGCCGTGTCCGACGCTAAACAATGCAGAAGAAACAAGCTGCATACGTTTGAACCAATGTTCTGCTCTATGCGGATTTGCACGACGACACAAATAAAGCACCCCTAAAGTGAAAAAGAAAGCAAGTATCATACCAATAATCGGAGCCAAGAAAATAAAAGCTATAATCTTAATTATCACCGTCGAATGAATGGCACCGAATCCACTTGCAGCAATAGCCGCTCCGGCAAATCCTCCGATAAGAGTGTGTGAAGACGAAGAAGGAATGCCTTGCCACCATGTGAACAAATTCCAGATAATTGCAGCAATAACTCCGGATAAAATAACTTCAAGTGTGATGAAATCCTTGATGACAGTTTTTGATACCGTATCTGCGATACCAAAATCTCCGATTACATATTTTGCTATGAAAAAAGCCACGAAATTGAAACACGCAGCCCAAAGCACCGCCTGCAACGGCGTTAGCACTTTCGTCGAGACAATAGTGGCAATAGAGTTTGCAGCATCATGAAAACCATTGATATAATCAAATATCAACGATAGAATGATTATTGTCACAAGCAATTCCATAGACTATGCATATTTTACGATGATAGTCCGTATCAGCTTACCGACATGTTCTGCCGCATCGGTAGTCTTTTCAAGCTCATACATTATCTCCTTTGCCTTTATAAGCTCGATTGAATCTTTTTCTTCAGCAAAAAGCTTGGTAATGTATGTCTCATACACATCGTCAGCCTTATTTTCTATGTCATGTAATTCCGAGCAACAAACCATAATCTTTTCCGGACGACGGCGCAATACCTCAAGTTGGTCAATTACATTATGAATGCACTCGGCTGCCTGTTTTATAAGTAAAGCCAAATCTAACGCAATTTTGGAAATCTCTTTAGGATTATAAATGGCAATACGTTTTGCTGAGCTATTGATACCGTCAGTGACGTCATCTATGTAACCTGCAAGATGATGTATGTCCTCGCGGTCAAATGGTGTGATGAATGTATTCCCTAATTCATTAAATATTTCTTGAAACAGCTTATCACCTATGCGCTCCTGCTCCTTTATTTGCCGATATAAATCAACCCTTTCTTGCGGATTTGAACGCTGTACACAATCAATCAACATATCAGAAGCAGTAAGCAATACTTCCGACATTTGCTTAAGCAACGGAAAAAATTTAGGTTCTTTTGGGGTAAACCTATTGAAAAATGAATTTTTCTTCATAATTTTTATGTGAGTTTATACTAAAATACTAAGCATTATGTCTGTCTTAAAAATATGCTACAAAGCAGCAAGAGCCTGATCCAAATCGGCTATTATGTCATCAACATCCTCAATACCCACCGATAAACGAATCAAATCCGGGGCAACCCCTGCTTCTACCAATTGTTCATCAGAAAGCTGACGATGAGTATGGCTTGCAGGATGAAGCACACATGTACGCACATCCGCCACATGCGTAACAATCGCTATGAATTTAAAATTATCCATAAGACGCGCCGCATCCTCGCGTGTCCCTTTTACACCAAAAGAAAGAACGCCACAAGATCCATTTTTCAGATATTTTTCGCCTAACTCATAATATTTATCACCTTTTAGTCCACAATATCTTACCCATGCCACTTTCGGATGTCCCTGCAAATATTCCGCAACTTTCTGTGCATTTTCACAATGCCGTTGCATGCGCAAATGCAACGTCTCCAGTCCCAAATTAACAAGAAATGCATTGAATGGTGACTGTATGGAGCCAAAATCGCGCATCAACTGGGCAGTAGCTTTTGTTAAATATGCTGCATTGCCGAAATTTTCAGTATAAGTCAATCCATGATATGAGGCATCAGGAGTAGTCAATCCAGGGAATTTATCAGAGTGTGCATTCCAATCGAATTTTCCTCCATCGACAAGCACGCCTCCGACGCTTGTAGCATGACCGTCCATATATTTAGTGGTGGAATGCGTGACAATATCAGCGCCCCACTCCAATGGACGACAATTTACCGGAGTAGCGAATGTGTTGTCAACAATCAATGGTACACCATGCGAATGGGCAACACGAGCGAATTTCTCAATATCAAGCACATTCATCCCAGGATTGGCAATTGTCTCGCCAAACAGCAATTTAGTGTTCGGCCGGAATACTTTTGACAATTCCTCCTCCGACATATCGGGATCAACGAATGTGCACTCAATTCCCAATTTTCTTAATGTCACACCGAACAAATTGAACGTTCCACCATATATTGCCGATGATGAAATGAAATGGTCGCCCGCCTCACAAATATTGAATACGGCATAAAAATTAGCAGCCTGCCCGGATGATGTGAGCATTGCCCCCACTCCTCCTTCAAGAGCTGCTATCTTCGACGCTACCGCATCATTCGTAGGATTCTGCAAGCGCGTATAAAAATATCCAGATTCTTCGAGGTCGAACAGACGCGCCATCTGCTCTGTCGTATCATACTTAAATGTTGTTGACTGAAATATCGGCAGAATCCGAGGGTCGCCATTTTTCGGCTGCCATCCTCCCTGCACGCATATTGTCGCCGGCGATAACTTCTTATTCATAATCTCTAATTTTTTTTGTACCATTCATAAAGAGCTTTCACCCCGTCTTCAATTTCCATCTTGTGATGCCAACCTAAAGCATGCAATTTGCTTACGTCTGTCAATTTGCGCATTGTACCATCGGGCTTGGTAGAATCCCAAAAGATAGTACCCTCATATCCTACTGTACGCTTTATTAAATCTGCTAACCGGGCAATGGTAACTTCCTTGCCACTTCCAATGTTAATATGGCAATTACGGATGTCACGCTCACCTTCTTTATAAGTATCTTTAAAATCGACATGTTCCATTACATAAACAGAGGCATCAGCCATATCCTCACTCCATAAGAATTCACGAATCGGTCTTCCTGTTCCCCAAAGTTTCAGACTATTGCTGTCAATTCCATAATTAGCAAGCATTGCAGAAATATCAGTTCCTGAGGAACTACCATTAATTTCACCTACAGGACGACGGTCAAGATCCTTGCGCAACCCATTCCAATCATTCTCCATAAGCATTTTGGCAAGATACATCTTGCGTATCATAGCAGGAAGCACATGGCTTGTAACTAAATCAAAATTATCGTTAGGACCATATAGATTGGTAGGCATCACTGCTATATAATTAGTACCATACTGAAGATTGAAGCTTTCACACATTTTCAATCCTGCAATTTTTGCAATCGCATATGGCTCATTTGTATATTCAAGTGGAGATGTAAGCAATGCCGATTCAGGAATAGGCTGTGGAGCCTCGCGAGGATAAATACAAGTACTGCCAAGAAACAACAATTTCTTTACTCCATGGCGAAAACTTTCACCTATAACATTTTGCTGTATCTGTAAATTCCTATAAATGAAATCAGCCCGATAGATGCTGTTAGCCATTATCCCTCCGACAAATGCTGCTGCAAGAATTACATATTCAGGCTGCTGCTCATCGAAAAACTTCTTTACAGCTACAGCATCCATCAGATCAAGTTCCTCGTGAGTCCGACCTACAAGATTCGTATATCCTTTCGATTCCAAATTTCTCCAAATAGCCGAGCCCACAAGCCCCCGATGTCCGGCCACATATATTTTTGAAGACTTCTCCATTATTTCATCCTTTAAATAATTCTGTCTGAATCGTGCAGATGTTTCCTTATCATCTCAATATCGTGATCAGTCATAATATTGACCAATTCCTCAAAAGAGGTCTTACGCGGGTTCCATCCCAATTTAGTACGTGCTTTTGTAGGGTCACCAAGCAGTTGTTCAACTTCACAAGGACGGAAATATTTCGGATCGACCTCAACCAGCACTTTGCCCGTGGCAACATCGACACCTTTCTCATCAACCCCTTCGCCTTCCCATCGCAATTCTATACCAGCACGACGAAACGCACATTCTGTAAATTCCCTTACGGAATGGTATTCACCAGTGGCAATTACGAAATCCTCAGGTTCCGGCTGCTGCATTATCAACCACATACACTCCACATAGTCGCGTGCATATCCCCAGTCACGGCGTGCATTGAGATTTCCAAGGTATAATTTATCTTGCAAACCATTGACAATACGTGCTACTGCAAGAGTTATCTTTCGGGTGACAAAAGTTTCGCCACGACGTTCACTTTCATGATTGAACAAAATACCGTTAACAGCATACATACCGTAGCTTTCCCGGTAATTTTTCGTTATCCAAAAACCATATATTTTTGCACAGGCATAAGGACTACGTGGATAAAATGGTGTAGTTTCCCGCTGTGGTATTTCCTGTACTTTTCCAAACAATTCCGAAGTACTTGCCTGATATATACGAGTTTTTCCCACAAAGCCAAGCATACGCACAGCCTCCAAAAGACGCAATGTGCCAACCGCATCGGTATCTGCCGTATATTCAGGAACTTCAAATGACACTTTGACATGGCTTTGCGCCGCAAGATTATAAATTTCATCCGGCTGGATTTCCTGTATAATCCGAATCAAAGAACTTGAATCGGTCATATCACCATAATGCAAATTTATCAACCGCTTCCGTTTCATATCACGTACCCATTCATCAAAATAAAGATGTTCGATGCGTCCCGTGTTGAAAGACGAACTTCTACGGATTATCCCATGTACTTCATACCCCTTATCCAACAGAAATTCTGCCAGAAACGAACCGTCCTGACCAGTAATGCCTGTTATCAGAGCTACTTTTTTTGTATCTGCCATTATATCTTATCTTTTATAATTTTCTTTATCAGCTGTGGTATGTCAGAAACATCATCAATCAAATACTGAGGCAAAGCTTCTTTTTCCGTATCAATATTCTGCGAATGAATATTGCAGCCATTGTCCTTTACACAAATGGTGGTCCATCCCAACAGGTTCGGTTGGAGAAAATCTTTTGCAGGATTATCTCCAACATAAAAATATGCGTCCGCTTCACTGTACAGTTTCTGCACACCCATATAATTGTCAGGAGTCGTCTTATCCTTCCCAGTTGCCTCTGAAATGAAAATAGCATCATACGGAATATATTCCATAACCCCTAATGCTTCTACCTTGTTATATTGCGTGACAGTCCTACCATCCGTAATCAAAGCCAATCCATAACCGGATTTATTCAATTCTCTAAGTGTGTTGCAAGTACTTTCATCTAATTTGATGTCAGGCTTATGTGTCCGATAAAATTCAACCAGCATGTTTTCCGAGAACGGCTGATCGAAATTTCCTATTACAGCATCAATAGGATTGGCACCTTTATTGAAGGCTTCATCCATCACTTCATATACGGCCCGCTTGTCGCATCCAAAATTTTCCAGCCTGCCTGCTATGTAAGCAAACGCAGAATGCACGAAATCAATCTCCTTATAAAGAGTGTCATCCAAGTCAAATGCAACAACAGCCTTCACCATCCGTCCTACTTTTTCATATATGCAATAAGAACATCCGCTACGCACTGCAAATCGTCATCCGACAAGTTAGAGCCACTTGGAAGGCACAATCCCTTGTCAAATAAAGACTCACAGCAATGTCCCCCATAATATGGAGCATCCTTATATACCGGCTGCATATGCATCGGACGCCACAGACGTCGAGTCTCTATCAAGGCATCTGCCATAAATTGCCGTGCAGTTTCCGGGTCTTTTCCTGTAGCAGGATCGATAATCACAGTTGATAGCCAGAAATTAGAATCATAATCCGGTCCTGGATTCTGCTGTACCGATAAACCGTCGATGCCGGCAAACGCTTCAGTATAGAACTTATGGTTAGCCCGACGACGCTCTATGTGTTCATCAAGCACATCCATCTGTCCGCATCCTATGCCAGCGCAAACATTGCTTAAACGATAATTGTAGCCTATAACTTCGTGATAGTAATACGGACGTGCCTCGCGTGCTTGTGCGGCATAAAATTTCACACGATCAGCCTCTTCCTTTGTATGGCAAATCAAAGCACCACCACCAGAAGTTGTTATAATTTTATTACCATTGAAACTAAGACAGCCATACTTCCCAAAAAGTCCGCATTTCACACCTTTATATTCAGAGCCGAGCGCTTCTGCCGCATCTTCCACAACAGTAATACCGTATTTATTGGCAACAGACATTATCTCATCCATCTTCGCAGGCATACCATAAAGATGGACTGGAATTATAGCCTTAGGATAACGACCTGTTTTACATTTGCGGTCAACAATAGCCTCTTCGAGCAATTCAGGAGACATATTCCAAGAATCAGGTTCACTGTCAACAAAAACAGGTCTCGCACCTTGATAAACCACAGGATTCGCACTTGCAGCAAACGTAAACGACTGACAAATCACTTCATCACCAGCCTCGACGCCGGCAGCGACAAGTCCCAGATGTATGGCGGCCGTACCAGCACTCAATGCCACCACAGACGGTGCTCCTAAATATTTTTCCAATCGGTATTCGAATTCATCGACATTAGGACCAAGCGGAACAATCCACTCCGAGCGGAATGCCTCGTCCACCCATTGCTTCTCTGTGCCGCCCATATCGACATAAGATAGAAAGATACGCGGTTTCATTCTTATCTGTTATTTTGCTGCAAAGGTACGAAGTTAGCTTGAAAAATTATCCTCTACCATAACTTTTTTCACACGATGAATAAATCACGAAAAATCATATCTGAAATCATAATTCCTTTTTTTGTCAGTATGGCTGTTCCATTATCAATACAAACATCTCCATCATCCAAATATTTACCAAGCACTCCAACCGCGACGTTCTTATAATAACTGCCAAAACGGGTTTCCAAATCATTGAGATTCAACCCCCATTTCGTGCGGAGCCTGGTCATTACCCATTCATTATAAAGCTGATTGACTGATTCCTCCTCTTCTTGATATGCACAGCCTCTTTCTTCTACAAGTTGCATATAACAACGTAAATCAGAAGGATTGTAACGTCTGGTACGCCCATCAAAACTATGAGCAGATGCACCAAGACCAAGATACGGCGTGAAATCCCAATATGATGAATTATGCTTCGAATACATTCCCTTCTTGGCAAAATTTGAAATCTCATATTGTTCATAACCTGCCATCGAAAGAGATTCGGAAAGCGCCTTGAACATATCGACGCACAATTCATCATCAACTTCTGTTATTTTGCCTTTATCGCGCATCATTGTCAGTCTTGTACCATCCTCATATGTCAAGCCATAAGCGGATATATGAGACACGTCCAAAGACAAAGCAAGATTAATGGATTTGCGTAACGACTCCAATGACTGGCCAGGAATACCATATATGAGGTCAATACTTATATTATCAATACCCGATTGCCGTAATAATTCAACAGCTTTTATTGCTCCGTCAGCATCATGCCTGCGATTAAGAAACCGTAATTCACCATCATCGAAACTTTGCACCCCTATACTTACCCGGTTAAAGCCCATAGATGCAATTTCTTGCGCATAATCAGCTGTCACATCATCAGGATTCATCTCTATTGTAGATTCTTCAACTTTGCCGACACCAATACGCCGGGCTAACCTCTGAAGCAACCCGACAGGCAACAATGACGGCGTACCTCCACCTAAATATATAGTATTTATATTGTGCCCCACAATTTCCCCCTTACGCACATCAAATTCACGAATCAGAGAAAAAACATATTCATCCATCAACAAAGAAGAAGATGCAACAGAATAGAAATCACAATAGATACATTTGCGCTTACAAAACGGAATATGTACATAAATACCTGCCATTATCTGCAAAATTAACAAATTTATGCCAATTATCAGTAAATATGTTTTCAAACATAAGAATATAATTTGTCAGTTTTATAATAATCACTATTTTTCGACCTTGAAAAAACGAACTAACATTTTACTAACTTTTTAATAATCCATAATACATGAAAGTTTACGGAACAAACGAAATTAAAAACATTGCCTTAATAGGCAGTAAGGGATCTGGTAAAACCACACTCGCAGAAGCAATGCTTTACGAGTGTGGAGTTATAAAACGCAGAGGTACAGTTGAAAACGGCAACACAGTGTGTGATTATTTTCCAGTTGAAAAAGAATATGGTTACACCGTTTTTTCCACAATGTGCTATGCAGAATTTCTTAATAAAAAACTGAACGTAATAGATTGCCCGGGTAGCGATGACTTTGTCGGCAATGCTATCACCGCCTTGAACGTTACCGACACTGGCGTGCTTCTAATAGATGCACAATACGGTGTGGAAGTCGGCACACAAAACATCTTCCGTGTAACAGAAAACGTAAAGAAACCTGTTATTTTTGCCATTAATCAACTTGATGCTGACAACGTCGATTTTGAGAACGTTATACATCAAATGAAAGAAGTGTTCGGCAACAAGATTGTACTTGTGCAATACCCTATCAATCCCGGCAATGGCTATAATGCCATGATTGACGTCCTCCTGATGAAAATGTACAGCTGGGGACCAGAAGGAGGAGTGCCTACAATCTCAGAAATTCCTGCCGACCAAATGGAAAAGGCGCAAGAACTTAACAAGCTGTTAGTTGAAGCAGCAGCCGAGAATGATGAGAATCTGATGGAAAAATTCTTCGACCAAGGAATTCTTACGGAAGATGAAATGCGCGAGGGTATCCGCAAAGGGTTGGTTGACCGGAGCATCTTGCCAGTATTCTGCGTAAGCGCATTGAAAGATATGGGCGTACGCCGTATGATGGAATTTCTTGGAAATGTCGTTCCGTTTGTAAACGAAATGCCGAAACCTGTCAACACTAAAGGTGAAGAAGTTGCAGCTGATCCATCCGCACCAGTAAGTCTGTTCGTATTCAAGACATCAGTTGAACCGCATATCGGAGAAGTATCTTACTTCAAGGTAATGTCAGGAACGCTGAAATCAGGAAGCGACCTTACCAATATGCGTACTGGAAATAAGGAACGTATCGCCCAGATTTTCTGCGTCTGCGGACAAATACGCACCGCAGTCGATGAGATAAAAGCCGGCGACATTGGCGCTACCGTTAAAATGAAAGATGTAAGCACAGGCGATACACTGAACGATAAAGGATGTGAAAACGTATTCGATTTCATAAAATACCCTGCACCGAAATATCAACGCGCTGTGAAACCTGTCAATGAGGCGGATGCTGAAAAATTGAGTGAGATTCTCAACCGCATGCATCAAGAAGACCCGACATGGATTATCGAACAATCTAAAGAACTTAAGCAAACCATCGTTTCAGGTCAAGGTGAATTCCACTTGCGCACATTGAAATGGCGTATCGAAAACAACGAAAAGCTGCCTGTCAATTTCTTCGAGCCGCGCATACCATACCGCGAGACAATCACGAAAGCTGCACGAGCCGACTATCGTCATAAAAAACAATCGGGAGGAGCCGGACAGTTCGGTGAAGTGCACCTTATAATTGAGCCATACACGGAAGGGATGCCGGAGCCTGACACATATCGCTTCAACAATCAAGAATATCGTATGAGTGTCCGCGACAAACAGGAGATACCTCTCGAATGGGGTGGCAAGCTTGTCGTATATAACTGTATTGTCGGCGGAGCAATCGATGCTCGTTTTATCCCGGCAATTGTTAAAGGATTGATGGACCGTATGGAACAAGGACCGCTTACCGGATCTTATGCACGCGACGTAAGAGTTTGCATCTATGATGGAAAAATGCATCCGGTAGATTCCAACGAAATTTCGTTCCGTCTTGCAGGACGCAACGCATTCAGTGAAGCATTCCGCAATGCCAATCCGAAAATTCTTGAGCCGGTTTACGATGTTGAAGTATTGGTCCCGAGCGATAAGATGGGTGATGTCATGAGCGATTTGCAAGGTCGCCGAGCCATAATTATGGGGATGGAAAGCGAAAAAGGATTTGAAAAGATCACTGCACGTGTGCCATTGAAAGAAATGTCAACCTACTCTACGGCTCTGAGCTCAATCACAGGCGGACGCTCTTCATTCTCAATGAAATTCGCTTCTTACGAATTAGTACCATCTGATGTTCAAGAAAAGCTCTTGAAAGCATATCAGGAAGAAAATAAAGATGAATAGTACTTTATCAACTACAATAATGAATGAGGGTTGGATTCCATCCAACCCTCATTCATTTATATTTTATAATCAAATTCAATAGCAGCCCAAAAGACGCTGTAGAGTCTCGATTTGATAATTCCAAAGATCTTTTGATTCCTCCAACTCATCTGTGCTTGCGAAATCCGTCACAGTAAGCACAATGTTATCAGTAAATTCCGACACTGTAATTTTCAATTCAAAATAATTCTTATCAGCATCCTCTTTCCAATGATAACGCACATATTTATCTGTACGCATCCCTACAATGACAACAGTCTGTTCCGAACCATTCCAATCGAGGACCATTTCCTTGCCATTTTGCTTCACATCATCAGCGAACCATTCTTTAAGCCCGTTAGCAGTTGCTATATAAGACCAGAGCAATTGCACCGGAGTACTTTTCATATCGTATTCTAACTGGAATTTCTCCTTAGCCATAACGTTATCCTTGTTTGTAAATTTTCAGTGCGCTAAATAAGTACATAGTTTATAAACCGACAAATATTTACAGAGTTTTTTCGTTCAAAAACTGTCAGATAGCAATATTTTGTAAAACATCAAAAATCAACTGTATTTTACCACTACAATAAGGGTAATCGATTTTCGACCTTTTTGCATTTTTTTAATAATGTTCACCCTTAATTAAACATAGAAAAGCATCACATTTAGCAATTATTATCGTAATTTTGCGACAGTAAAAAAACTATCAACTATGGCTTTATTTGACAGGCTGACGAAAACAGCACAAGAAAACAAACAGAGAATAGTCCTCGCAGAGGGAACGGAACCAAGGACATTGACAGCCGCCGACATGATAATACACGACGGCATAGCCGACATCATCCTCATAGGCAAACCAGAAGAAGTGAAAGCCAAGGCTGCCGAGCTATCGTTATCCAATATCGGAAAGGCAACGATTATCGACCCTACTGATACTGCATTCACAGAAAAATACGCGCAACTGTTCTACGAGCTACGTAAATCCAAAGGTATAACTATGGAAGATGCACGCAAGACCGTGCTCAATCCGTTATATCTTGGATGCCTTCTGATCAAGAACGGCGACGCAGACGGTCAAGTTTCCGGCGCATTGCATACTACAGGAGATGTGCTACGCGCAGCTTTCCAAGTAATCAAGCCGAAGAAAGGCATAAGTGTGGTTTCCGGAGCATTCCTTATGATGCTACCTGAAGGCTCTCCTTACGGAACCGACAATATTCTCGTATTTGCCGACTGCGCCGTTGTCCCGAATCCGAATGCAGCAGAATTGGCTCAAATAGCAGTATCAGCTGCAGAAACGGCAAAATGTCTTGCCGGCATCGACCCACGAGTAGCAATTCTGAGCTTCTCGACAAAAGGAAGCGCAAAGCACGAAATGGTCGACAAAGTAATCGAGGCAACCAAGATTGCGCACGAGATGGATCCGACAATAAAACTCGATGGAGAGTTGCAGGCAGACGCTGCCATCGTACCTTCGGTGGGCAAAAGCAAAGCCCCGAACAGCGAAATTGCAGGAACAGCCAACGTATTGGTATTCCCATCACTCGAAGTCGGCAATATCTGCTATAAATTAGTGCAACGCCTTGGCGGAGTACAAGCAGTAGGCCCATTCCTGCAAGGATTGGCAAAGCCTGTCAACGATCTTTCTCGCGGATGCAGCGCGGAAGACATTTACAAGACAATCATAGTAACCTGCAACCAAAGCATTGGTGCAAAACAAGAATAAAACAATGAAGATACTCGTACTTAACTGCGGAAGCTCTTCCGTAAAATATAAACTCATCGACCTTGAAGGCAACAATCAGACTATTCTTGCCGAAGGCGGCGTGGAAAAAATAGGATTGCCCGACTCTTTCCTGAAATTCAAATATAACGGCGAAAAAGTGACAATCCCGGCATCAATGCCAAACCATAAAATTGCCATACATATAATACTTGACAACCTTACAAGCGAGAAATACGGTTGCATCAAGCATTTCGATGAAATCGACGCCGTAGGCCACCGTCTTGTACACGGAGGCGAAAAATTCAACAAGAGCGTGCTTATCACCGATGAGGTGATTGCAAAAGTAAAGGAATGCTACGACCTCGCTCCGCTCCACAACCCGGTAAACATAGCCGGCGTGGAAGCTATCAGCGAGATTTTGCCGGAGGTGCCGCAAGTAGGCGTGTTCGACACTGCATTTCACCAAACAATGCCTGATTACGCCTATATGTACGCGCTCCCATACGAAGCATACGAGAAATACGGCGTGCGCCGCTACGGTTTCCACGGAACGAGCCACCGCTACGTATCACGCCGCGCATGCGAATATTTAGGTGTCGACTATGAAAAGCAGCGCATAATCACCTGCCATAT
>JADIMC010000049.1 GCA_017694955.1 Candidatus Limisoma faecipullorum | reverse complement strand
GGATTTATATGCTATTTTCGCAATATAAATCAATAAAAAGGGAATAATTTATGAGGAATCCACTCTTAATTCCGGCAATCTGCATTTTAGCCGCATTCATAGGGAACATCGCTTATCCGCAACACCAAAAGCAAACGCCTGAAGAAACCTTACAGGAGACATTCGGGAACGACACAATTTCTGACGAAATGATAAAACTCATCGGCCTGTATGCTGCATACCAATACTCCGATTCAGCTCTCAAATGCTACGAAAGCGGCAAATACCAGACCGCCCTTAATCTTTATGACACAGCCGCTATCTTGACAGAAAAATCAATCGGCAAAGAAACATATGCCTATACCACAATAATATCAAACATAGCAACTGTCAACCACGATGCCGGAAATTACCAAAAAGCGGCAGAATTCGGCAGGGAAGCACTGGCACTCACCGAGAAGACATACGGCAAAGAGACCGTAGAATATGCCGATGCGCTTAACTCCCTTGCCATGTATGAATTCGAATATAAAAACGTCGCGGCCGCATTGGATTATGGCGAGCAAGCGACAACACTGCTCAAACAGACCAATGGAGACGAGACCGGTCTCTACGCCGACGCGCTCGACAACTATTCCCAATACTGCCTTTATGCAGGCTATTATGACAAGGCACTGGAATCAGGCACAGAAGCGATGGCAATAAGAGAGAAAATTGCCGGCAAAGATAGCAAGGAATATGCCCATTCATTAAGCAACATCGCGGCAATACACTATGAGACAGGCGACTATACAAAGGCCTTTCGGTTTTGCTCGGAAGCCTTGAAAATACGGGAAAAAGTCCTTGGGAAAAAGCATCCCGACTATGCCACATCCCTTAACAACCTTTCTTCATACTACTCAGCTCTCGGAAATCACCCTGAAGCCGAAAGGCTCGCAAAAAAAGCCCTGGAAATACTACGACAAGCATCCGGCAGGAAAAGCGCAGGCTATGCGACCATGCTAAACAACCTTGCAACCTGCGAATCTTATCTCGGCAATTATGAGGAAGCTCTTCGATACGGCACAGAAGCGCTTGACATACATAAAAGCCTTTTTGGAGCGGATAATGCTGAATATGCCACTATGCTGAACAATCTGTCACGCTACCATTCCGCAATCGGGAATAATGACATATCACTGAAGCTCGACGCAGAAGCCTTGGAAATAGTAAGAGCATCGCTCGGTGTCAACAATGCCGACTATGCCACCAAGTTGTCGAACCTTGCAAGCGACAATATCGTAGCTGGCAACTACAACGAGGCGATAGAGCAGCAAAGCAAAGCCGTAGAGACATTCGTAAACGTTTTCGGAGAAAACCATCCGCACAGCATAGAGACACGCGAGAACCTGGCTATCTACAGCGCAATCGCCGGGAATATGGAAAAAGCCGAAGAAAACGTAATAAAAGCCACGCAGTTCGACAAGCAGCTGGTATTGTCAACATTCCGCGACCTGACGAGCGTGGGACGTCGGAAATTCTGGCATGCGCGGAAAAACTGGTATGAAATATTCCTTCCGAACCTTACTGACAAAATAAAATCCGACTCTATAGTAATGACCGCCTATGACGGGGCACTGCTAAGCAAAGGCATACTGCTCAACAGCGACATCGAAATGCGTAAGATGCTTTTATCCAGCAATGACACCGCCATAATAAGCTTATATGACGAAATGACTTCCAACCGCAATCTGGCCGCCCGATTGAAAGAAATCCCCCAACAGCGGCACAAGGCAGACTCGCTGGAGCTCTCAGCAAACCAAAAAGAGCGGGAGCTGACCGAACGCAGCAAGACATTCGGAGACTATACCCGCAACCTTGCCATCAGCTGGAAAGATGTGGAAACCAGCCTTGGAAAAGGCGACATAGCAATAGAGTTTCTGGAAATAACCGTATCGCCCGACAGCTCCATATATGCTGCGATGACATTAAAAAAGGGCTACGAATCCCCGCATCTGGTAACCGTAACCGACAAGAAAGCAGTGGCGCAGCTCAACGAGAACCTTTATTTCTCAACTCCGGCATTATACGATATGATATGGAAACCGCTTGAAAAAGAATTGGAGGGAGTGGAAAACATCTATTTCTCCCCTGCCGGAGAATTGCACCGCATAGCCATAGAATATGCGCCTGTCAGGGAAAACGCAATTTTCAACGACCTTTACAACACCTACAGGCTATCGTCAACACGACAATTGGCAGTTGCAGAAGAAAGCCGCATTACCGGCAAGGCGGCACTCTTCGGCGGCATAAGCTACGGTGCCAATATCGAAAGCCGGAGCACGGCAGACAGAGAAACGGAAATAACCGGCAGCATGTCTCCCATAATAGAACGGGGAACAATAATCGCTGAACTGCCAGGAACGGAAAAAGAAGTCGCCGACATCGACCGGATACTGAAAGCGGGCCAGATAGATGCCCGCATCTACACCGACACAATCGGGACAGAATCCTCATTCAAGAGCCTGTCAGGACAAAACTGCGGAATAATCCACATAGCCACCCATGGAATCTATGGGAAAAACGAGCCGCCGCGAAAAATGCCGTGGCTGATGACCGGCGATGAAAGCCAATATATTGAAGACAAGGCAATGACTCGCTCCGGGCTGCTGTTTGCAGGGGCGGCAAACGCATGGCAAAAAAACGGCACCGGCGACGACGGCATCCTGACCGCGCAAGAAGCAGCTATGCTCGACCTGCGCGGACTGGATTTGTGCGTGCTATCGGCATGCGAAACAGGACTCGGAGAAATCACGGGCGAAGGGGTTTTTGGACTCCAGCGCGGATTCAAGAAAGCCGGGGCAAAGACATTGCTGGTCAGTTTGCGCAAAGTGGACGACAATGCCACAAGGCTGCTGATGACAGAATTCTACCGCAACTACCTGTCGGGCAAATCAAAGGCGGAATCCTTAAAAGCCGCCCAAGCCCACCTGAGAAACTATGAACCGCAAAACAACAATAACAGCAGAAAAGAAACCACAATAGCCGAACGCTTGTCAAAGACAAGGAAACAAGCGACAACCAGCATACGCGAAAAGCCTTACGCAAATCCCGCATACTGGGCATACTTCATACTTGTTGATACCTTATAGCGCTATTGCTTGTTCTTAGTGTAAATACCGTCAATTATGCCATCGGCAAGTCCAATGACAGGGACAAGTATGTATGTGGATTTCAACAAGTCGGCAACGGTTGTGAAGATTTTTCCGGCAGGAACAATCACATCCGCACGGTCAGTCTTCAGATTAAATCTCTGCATTCTTTCCTCCACGCTCATATCCTTCAATGTATTATAGACAATCTTCAACGCCACGACCGATATGCAATTCTTGCCAAGCGTATTGGAATTAGAGTCTATAAGCTTCAGATATTTATTAATGTTGCCGCCAGAGCCGATAATATTCGTTCCGGGATATTTTTCAGCGATCTCGCCTACATCCTTCTTCAGACAATTCCACTCATCTTCCGACACGGCTTCGTTAAGCATGCGTATAGTACCGATGTTGTAGGAATGCGAATATACCAGTTCGCCTTTCGACAACATATTTATTTCCGTGCTTCCGCCACCGACATCGACATACATATAATTACCATTGCGGTCCTCAAGCTGTTCGACGTGGTTATTGTAAATCATCTTGGCTTCTTCCTGACCGTCGATGATTTCAATGATTATGCCCGCCTCTTTCTCTATTTTTCTCACAAGCTCCTTACCGTTGGAGGCATCGCGAATGGCGGAAGTGGCACACGCCCGGTAATCCGTGACGTCGTACACCTTCATCAATTGCTTATATGCCTTCATCAGACGAACCATCTTCCGGGCTTTCTTATCGGAAATACATCCGCTATCAAACACATCGAAACCCAAACGCATAGGCACACGCACAAGCAGCTCCTTCGTGAATTTCGGCTGTCCTGTATCATTGTCTTCAATATGCTTAATCAGCAGACGCACGGCGTTTGTACCAATGTCTATCGCCGCATAGCTGTCGTCAATCAGTTTGTTTTTCATCAGTCTGTGAATTTTGTTCAGCGTTTTCTTTCAAGTAATAATCGTACAAATATTCTTGTGAACGGAACGGAGCGGAATCCTCATTCCGCCAGGACTCGTTAGTGCCGCGACCGTCAACAATCCTCCCCTGCATATTATCTTTCAGCCCGGCGTCCACGATACGTATCATCTCCTCCTTTATTTTCGGGTCATAGACAGGCGTCACAACCTCAACACGGTTGTCGAGGTTTCTCGGCATCCAGTCGGCAGAGCCTATAAACACCTTTTCCTCACCACCTGCGGCAAACACGAATATGCGCGAATGCTCAAGATAGCGGTCGATAATGCCGTTGATGCGGATATTGTCGCTTACGCCAGACACGCCTGTCACCAGCGAGCAGTTGCCACGTACCAATAAATCGATTTTCACCCCATTGGCAGATGCCTCATATAATTTCCTGACCATAACCGGGTCCGTGATATGGTTCACTTTAGCCTTTATATATGCTGGCTTGCCGCACTGCTTATTGCGTATCTCGGCATTTATCAATGCCACGAAACGGTTCTTCATCGCGTTGGGCGACACCAGCAGCTCGTGGAATTTCACAGGACGGTAAGGATGCTCGATGAAGTTAAACACGTTTACCACATCCTTCACGATTCTCGGCGATGCCGTCATCAATATGCAGTCTGTATAAGCCTTGGCATTTCCCTCATGGAAGTTACCCGTGCTCACACAGACAATGTCGGCACCCGTATTCATACCGATATGCAAAACCTTGGAATGCACCTTCAAACCCTCTACACCGAAAACCACATTGATTCCGGCTTCCTGCATCCGCTTCGACCAATAAATATTGGATGACTCGTCGAAGCGCGCAAGCAATTCTATCACCACAGTCACCTTTTTGCCGTTACGTGCCGCGCCAATCAGCGCGCGTACCACCTTCGAGTCAGAAGCAAGACGATAGAGGGTGATTTTCATGCTTTTCACCAGACGGCTTTCCGAAGCTTCCTGCAAAACCCTCAGAAATGTACTGAAATTATGATATGGCACGTGTATGAACCTGTCCTGCTTGCGGATGGCTTCCAATATGCTGTCTTCCTTTTCTATGTCGGCTTTCCTTATCGGCTTCCATTCCGGATATTTCAAGTCCTTACGCCCACAATCCGGGAATTTCATCAGGTCCTTATGATTATGGTGCCGTCCACCCCTCAGCACCGTATCAAGCTTGTCGAAAACCAGCCGGTCAAGCACACGGCGGCTCAAATCCTTAGGCATTTCCTCATCATAGATGATACGCAGCGGCTCACCGCGCTTACGGCTCTTCACTCCCTTGGAAATGCGTTGAAGCACACCGGCACGCAAATCATTGTCGATTTCCATTTCGGCATCACGCGTGAATTTGAATGCATACGCTTCGAATTGGTCAAAACCCAATCCACGGAATATGAACGGCAGACAGCATCTCACCACATCGTCAAGATACATCAGATAATTCCTACCGTCGCTGTCGGGAAGCCTTACGAAGCGTCCGCACGCCTTCACCGGTAATTCAAAAAAAGCATAGTCGTGAGGATTACGTTTCTCTGATTCCGACTTTGTCAGTTTCACAGCAAGATAAATACTCTCGTCTGTCTCATAATCAAGCTGCTTTATAGAAGAAAACCATATCGGTATTATCAATCCGCTCAACTTTTCTTCATAGTAAGTGCGTATGAACGCCATCTGTTCGTCCGTAACCTCTTTGTCAGAAATAAGATATATGTTTTCATCACGCAATTTCCCGATCACTTCAGCAACCGCATCTTCATATTCCTTTGAATAAGCGCTATTAAGCTTCGCAATCCTTTTTATAACCGCTTTAGCATATTCCCTCTCCTTAGCCGCCTCGCGCTTCTGGCATTCGGCAATCCTGTTCTGCGAAGCCACACGCACACGGAAAAACTCGTCAAGATTATTGGAATAAATGCCAAGGAACGACAATCGTTCAAGCAGGGGCACATTGTCTTTGCAAGCCTCCTGAAGGATTCTGCGGTTGAAATACATCCAACTCACATCACGGTCCAAATAGCATTCGCTAGTCTTATTGCGTTTCATTGCTGCATATTTTTTTGCGAAAATATGACTTTATTGTAACAAAAATATATCATTTTCTTTTAATTTCAA
>JADIMC010000048.1 GCA_017694955.1 Candidatus Limisoma faecipullorum | reverse complement strand
GATGAGCATCCGGATTACAAAGTAATCTTCACGTATCCCAACAACGACACTGACGGACGGGTAATAATCGAATTGATTGAAGACTACGCCAGAAAGCATCCCGACCGATGCGCAGTGTATCCATCATTAGGCATGCGCCGCTATCTTTCCGCTTTGCGCTGCGTGACGGCTGTCGTAGGCAACTCGTCGAGCGGCATTGTAGAAGTACCGTCAATGGGTATTCCGACCCTCAACATCGGGATACGGCAAGAAGGACGCACTGCAGCCGACTCGGTAGTGAATTGCGGCGTAAGCAAGGAAGAAATAAGCCAGGGACTGGATTATGCGCTATCTGACGGAATGCGTGAGAAAGCACGCCACACCGTGAATCCGTATTATCAGCCCGACACCCTCGAAAAAATCGTAAAAACCGTGACGGAAACTCCGCTCGACGACATAATTATAAAACCATTCCACGACCTGAAACAATGAGAACACTTTACGTGATACCAGCACGCGGAGGAAGCAAAGGCATACCGCACAAAAACATACGTCCTCTCGGAGGCATACCGCTGATAGGCTATTCCGTCAGGGTGGCGCGCGAGCTTGCCGACGACCGCGACATTTGCGTATCGACCGACGACCCGGAAATTGCCGCCACAGTCGAGAATATGGGGCTGAAAGTCCCGTTTTTACGCCCGGCAGAACTTGCCACCGACAAAAGCGGCACCTATGAGGTGCTGCTCCACGCATTGGACTTCTATGCGTCGCAAGGCATCGACTACGATGTAATAGTACTGCTCCAGCCCACATCGCCATTCCGCCGTGCCGACGATGTGCGCCGCGCCATGGCGCTTTACACTCCCGACATCGATATGGTAGTGACTGTAAAAGAAGCGGCAAGCAACCCATACTACAATTGTTACGAAACCGATGCCGACGGGTTTCTGCATATCTCGAAAGGGGAAGGCGACTACACACGCCGTCAGGATGCTCCGAAAGTGTGGGAATACAACGGCGCGGTATATGTAATCAACACCCACTCATTGCGGCAGATGCCGCTCGGTCAGTTCCGCCGGAGAGTGATGTGCGAGATGGACGCGCGACGCTCCGTTGACCTCGACACCGAAATCGACTGGCTCGTAGCCGAGAAACTCATCGAAAACGGCATCCTTGATGAATAATAATGCCGCATTAATTAGACAAAATTAATCAGTAGAAAAGCAATCAAAAGATTGTTTTCTGAATATTTTTGCTAACTTTGTAGCAAGACCTAATGAGTTTAGGTCGTGACTTTTAAGAAATACGGAGCGTTATGCCCGCATCTTGTAAGTGCGAAGCCTGAGAAACTTTACCACTCAAATCAACAAGACACGGCATGTCAGTTCCCACGCTAAGCGTGGGCTGTTCTTACCATATCTGTTGATTTAGGTTTTCTCAGGGCCTGCACTTTAGGACGTGGTTCATAACAGTGCCACGCTTCCTATTTTATAACAGCTTCGAGGCGCTGGAGGCAAAAAAGACAGATACAATGAAAAAGCTGATTTCAATCGTGATGTTGCTCGCAGTGACGGCAGCATTGATGCGCAGAAAAGCGTGACCCAATTCCTCGGCATCCCGGTGGACGGGACAAAATCCGAAATGATACGCAAGCTCAAAGCCAAAGGCTTCGAAAGTAGCCGCTACGACAAAGAGGTCTTGGAGGGCGAGTTCAACGGCTACGATGTAAGAGTACACGTTGTAACCAACAATAATAAAGTGTCTCGAATAATGGTTGAAGATGCTTATCCTGTAAACGAGACCTCCATACGAATACGATTCAACACACTTTGTAATCAATTTAAAAATAATGGAAAATACGTTTCATATACCGATCCTTCAAATTATCTAATATCTGAAGATGAAAATATTGGTTATAATACAACTGTAAACAATAAACGGTATGAAGCTGTCTTTTATCAAATCCCAGAAAAAATTGACACTATAGCTGTGCAAAACGAATTACGTCCATTACTATTGGAAAAATATTCCAAAGAACAATTAGAGAACCCAACAGAAGAAATAAACAAAGACATTGAAGGTATAGTGTTTTCATATGCCAACGATATAATTACAAAAAGTCCAGTCTGGTTTATGATTGATGATGAATATGGAGAATATCGTATTTTAATGTATTACGATAATGAATACAACAGAGCAGATGGCTCGGATTTGTAACTGAAAGCATCTACCCTACAGAAACAAAATTCAGCTGTTCCTGCACAATAGATACGTCGGTTCGGGATAAATCAGCAGGATGCATTCCGAAATATTATTGTCCGCTAAAAATATGGGCATTCGGTTTATGGGGTGTAATGCGCTGTCGCCGATGAAGCCAGCCCCGTGGGGGCTGTTGATGCGTAACCCGCCGCCTTGGCGGTGGGTAGGTGGCTGACAAAGAAATCGGCCTCGTGGAGGCCGCGCTTGAAGCAACTATGCAACGAGTGCGACCTCGATGAGGCCGTGTTGTGGTTAGGACTGTCTCACCCCAAGCCGCGCTCCGCCACGGCTACGCTTGCATAGGGTTACAATTCCTGAGCCTCCACGAGGCTCTATTATCCCCAAAGGCAAGCCCTCTTCACGCAGAGGCATATTAAGTCTTTATGAATTAACACATTGCAACTATTTCCTGCAGTTGGCAGATATGATAAGGTTTGAGGAGAGGAAATGACTACGCAGAATAACCAAACATATCATAATTTCCGGATGCTTGCTTTTGCGGAAGCGGAAGAAAGCGGTAATTTTGCCGGAAACGAAGCATTATGAGGAAAAAGAGCAGGGAGATGGACAGCCGATGGGCATTGGAGGTGATGCGCAAGGCTCCATACATCACGGTGAGTTTCACACGCACTGACGGAACTGCATACGGCGTGCCACTGTCGCTGGCCGCTATCGACGACAGCACTTGGTACTTCCATTGCGCCACAGAGGGCGACAAGCTCGAAGCCATCGCCGCGCACCCGGAAGTGTGCCTTTCCGCCGTGACAAGATGCACGCCGACAGTAGGGCCGAAAGACAATTCATTCACATTGCAATACCGCTCTGCGATAGCTTTCGGACGCGCGGAATTGGTAACAGACGATGCCGAGAAAATCAACGCACTGAAAGCTATAAGCCAACGCTTCCTGCCGCAACACATGGAAGCGTTCGATGAAGCCGTAGCCCGCAGCCTCCACCGCACGGCGGTGGTGCGCATCACGCTCATCTCCCCACCGTCAGGCAAGCGCAAGCAATACGACAAGGACGGAGAGGAGATGAAGTATGGCAGGATGGAATGATTCCTTATGGTTTCGGCTGGAGCATTTCCTTGATGCCGCCTATCGAGCCGAGCAGCGATGATGCCTCGTATGGCATATAGACTGTCTTGTTGTCCTTTCCGGAAACCATTTCTTTCAAAGTCTCGATATACTTCACGGCAAGCATATAAGTGGCAGGGTCGGACTTCGCCCCGGTTATAGCCTCCGCTATCTTGCGTATGGCTTCCGCCTCGGCCTCCGCTTCAAGCACCTTTGCCTCGGCATTACCCTGCGCCATAAGTATCTGCGACTCACGGTCGGCCTTAGCTCGGTTGATTTGCGACTCTTTTTCTCCCTCGGATTTCAGAATCATGGAAGTCTTCTCGCCCTCCGCCTTCAGAATCTTGGCGCGGCGCTCGCGCTCAGCCTGCATCTGCTGCTCCATAGCGTTGCGCACGGAATCGGGAGGAGTGATGTCCTGCAATTCCACACGGTTGATTTTCACGCCCCACTTGTTGGTGGCGTCGTCGAGTACGGCACGCAACCGCGAATTGATAGTGTCGCGCGACGTGAGTGTCTCGTCCAGTTCAAGCTCGCCGATGATGTTGCGGAGCGAAGTCTGCGTAAGTTTCTCGATAGCGTTCGGCAGATTGTCGATTTCATATACCGACTTGAAAGGGTCTGTAATCTGAAAATAAAGCAACGCGTTGATGCGTGTGGTCACGTTGTCCTTCGTGATGACGCTCTGTTCCGGAAAATCGTAAACCTGCTCGCGGAGGTCGATTACGTCCGACATACGTATCACCGGAACCGCAATCCCGCGCGGACCGCTGACCATATGCCGCACATAGACCTTGCGCGGACGGTCGATAATCGGCCAAATGATGTTGATACCCGACGAAAGAGTGGAATGGTAGCGTCCGAGCCGCTCAATCACCTTCGTCTCGCTCTGCCGTATGATAATCAAACCGTTCACGGCAAAAATAATAACCACCAAAGCTATCACGCCAACTACAATCAATGTTCCCATAATGTATGAATTTTAAGCTGTTAATATCTATTTTTTCCTCACAGTCAGCACAACGCTGTTCACCTCAAGCACCTCTACCTGCTCTCCTTTGGCAATCACACAGTCACCGGTTGCAACCGCTTTCCAGTCGTCGCCGTCGATGGAGACGCGCCCGGTATTGGCAGCAGAATCGATTGTCTCTGAAACCACCCCCACACGTCCGATAAGGGCATCGACACCGCTCTTACGCGCATTCTTATCCTTATGGAAAAACATCTTGATGGCAATAGGACGAACCACTACAAACGAAAACAGAGTGAATACCGCAAACCAGATTATCTGCGCCTTCACGCCAAAACCCAAAGCGGCAGTCACTGCCGAAGCCACTGCCCCTATCGCCAGACAGATGGCGGCAAACCCGGCCGTGAAAATCTCAACAGCCACCATCACCGCCGCCACGATTGCCCATATCTGCCACATTTCCATAATATTCCTCTTTAATTATTGTTGACGATTACTTTGTCCGAGAAAGTCGAAAGTATCGACATAAATCTCCGTCACGTTGTGCTTGATGGCATTCTTGTCCTCCCACACACGAGTGCGTATCTTGCCCTCAATGTAGAGCTTCGCTCCCTTGCGGATATACTTCTCCGCATATTCGGCGTTCCTGCCCCACATCACGATGTTATGCCACTCCGTCTTTTCCGGATATGCGACACCTGCCGCCGTCGTGAAAGCGCGCTCCGTCGTGGCAAGCGAGAACGAAGCCACCGGTTTGCCGTCAACATAGCGGATTTCGGGGTCACGCCCGACATTGCCTATAAGTATTGCCTTATTTACCGACATTTCTGAAACCTTTTATATAAAAATTGCCCAAACCTGACCTACACGGGACAGAATCCAGCCTTTCCTGCCAAGAGTTATGTATATACAATCTATCCTTACAACCGCTGCCTGAACAGCAATTGTAAGGATACGACCATTATTCTTCAGGAGCGGAATTCAATACGGCAGCCGCATCCTCGTCACCATCCTTGCTGAAGAGCTTAGCCTTGATTTTTGCTTCCAGCTCGTCGGCAAGCTCCGGATTGTCGTCGATAAGCCTCTTGACAGCATCACGCCCTTGCCCGAGCTTCGTATCGTCGTAAGAGAACCACGAGCCGCTCTTCTTGATAATGCCCAAGTCAACGCCCAAATCGACAATCTCGCCGCTATGCGAAACACCCTCGCCGAAAGTCATCTCAAACTCGGCCTTCTTGAATGGAGGCGCAACCTTGTTCTTCACAACCTTCACTTTAGTATTATAGCCGACAATGTCCTCACCGTTCTTAATTGACGAAGTGCGGCGTATGTCGATACGCACCGAGGCATAGAACTTCAAGGCATTACCACCGGTAGTGGTTTCGGGCGAACCCCATGTTACGCCAATCTTATCGCGCAACTGATTGATGAAGATGCAAGTGGTCTTAGTCTTCGAAATCGTGCCCGTAAGCTTACGCAAAGCCTGCGACATCAACCGTGCCTGCAAACCCATCTGCTTCTCGCCCATCACGCCCTCAATCTCAGCTTTCGGGGTAAGCGCCGCCACCGAGTCAATCACGATTATGTCGATTGCGGAGGAACGGATAAGCTGGTCGGCAATTTCCAATGCCTGTTCTCCATTGTCGGGCTGGGAAATCCACAGATTGTTGACATCCACACCGAGCTTCTCGGCATAGAAACGATCGAAAGCGTGCTCCGCGTCGATTATGGCGGCTATTCCGCCCTGCTTCTGTGCCTGAGCTATGGCAAGAATTGCAAGCGTGGTCTTACCGGACGATTCCGGACCGAAAATCTCGATTATCCTGCCACGAGGATAGCCTCCTACACCGAGAGCGGCATCCAGACCGATTATGCCGGTAGGTATTACCTCAACATTCTCTATATTCTCATCGCCGAGCTTCATAATCGCGCCACGTCCGAAATCCTTCTCAATCTTCGACATAGCGTTCTGCAAAGCCTTAAGCTTTTCGTTAGCTACAGGGGCTGTCCCTGCCGCAGCATTCTTTTTAGAATCCATATATCTTTAATTTTATTTATTCAAATCCAATATCTGGCGCGCACTGTCCTTTGTGTCCACCTTGGTTATGATATCCGTCACCACGCCGTCGCCATCGACAAGGAAAGTGGTGCGTACCGTACCCATATACTCACGTCCCGCCATCTTTTTCTTCTGCCATACGCCAAAAGCCTCGTTAAGACGCAAGTCGGTATCGGCTATCAACGGGAAAGGCAAAGAATATTTCTCCGCAAACTTCGCATGGGAAGCCGCACTGTCCTTGCTAACTCCGATTATCTCATAACCGGACTTGCGCAACTCGCCATATCCGTCCCTCAGGCTGCAAGCCTCTGCCGTGCAACCGGGAGTATTATCCTTCGGATAGAAATAGATTGCAAGTTTCTTACCTGCAAAATCAGACGCTTTCACCTCTTTGCCGTTGGCATCCGTGCCAAGTATCTCCGGTATTTTGTCTCCTATTTTCATTGTCTTTGATTTTTATTCATTGCAAAGCTACGCCTATCGTGGGCAATATTCACGCCCTGCCGTGTTAATATTAATGTTGCATCTCCACTTTATGAGTAGGCGGCAACTGCTCGTTGCGGCGGTTGACCGCCTCGACCACCTTCAAAGCCAGCTCATTGAACGCGCTGCCCGACACTGTGTTCTGCAAAGCCGCCGGCACACCATTGTCGCCGCCGTCGCAAATGCCCGCAACTAACGGAATCTGCGCAAGCAAATCCACGCCGAGCTTTTCAGCGAGCCGCTTGCCTCCGCCGTTACCGAAGATGAAATATTTCTCGTCGGGATGGCCGGCAGGAGTGAACCACGACATATTTTCAACAATTCCAAGCACCGGAACGTTCACTTTGTCGCTACGGAACATACTTACACCCTTACGAGCATCGGCAAGAGCCACTTCCTGCGGAGTAGTGACCACAATGGCGCCGGTGATTGCCAGCGTCTGCACCAATGTAAGATGTATGTCGCTCGTGCCCGGAGGCATATCTATCACAAAGTAGTCAAGCTCGCCCCAATTCGCCTCGCTGATAAGCTGCTTCAGCGCATTGCTCGCCATACCGCCACGCCAAAGCACTGCACTGTCCTTGTCCACGAGGAAACCAATCGAAAGGAGCTTCACGCCGTATTTCTCGACAGGAGCAATCAGATTGCGTCCGCCGACTTCGTCCATATACACCGGCTCGTCCTCCACACCGAACATCTTAGGAACCGACGGTCCGAAAATGTCGGCATCGAGCAGCCCCACCTTATAGCCTTGCGCGGCAAGCGCGACAGCGAGATTGCTCGCGACAGTGGATTTGCCGACACCGCCCTTGCCGGACGACACACCGATTATGTTCTTCACACCGGGAAGCGGATTCTCAGGCTTCTCGACCACCTGACGGAACTTCACGGCAATGTTGCCCTTGATTTCGGCATTCTGGCTCGCATAAGTAAGCACGGCAGTCTCGGCAGCCTTCACTACCGACTTCACAAACGGGTCCGTCGGCTTATCGAAAATCAGCGAGAACGAAACCTTCATACCGTCGATGCGTATATCGTCCTCCACCATATTGTTGTCAACCAGATTCTTTCCGTTTCCGGGATACCTCACGTTGCGCAATGCGTCGAGTATCAAAGCCGGATATAATCTTTCTTCCATTTTTCAGTATGCTAATTAATCGTCATCTACAAAGTTACAAAGATTTTTGTTTATGAAAAACAAACAAAAATCCTGATTTCCGCTTATTTGGCGGAAAATTTCGGATCAGTCTCAAGATAGCCACGGGAAAAACTGCGGTAGGTATCGAATTCTATTTCAATGTCAGGCTCGCACAATTCCTTATCAGCGTCAAGATGCCACCTGATATATTTTATCGTAAGCCCGCGCGCAAGCCATTGCTGCTCATAGAAAGTGCGTATCTCCAATATGTCGTCGGCCAATCCGGAAGCATAGAGGTCATCGGTATCGACCTCCACTGGCAAAGCGTTGAGCCTCACCAATTCGCGGGTATATGCATAAAGAAACGGGCTATCGGTCTTCAGATTGATGATTCCGTTTGGTTCAAGTATCTGGCGGTAAAGATTCAGAAAGCGTACCGAAGTGAGCCGCTTGTTCACCTTCTTCATCTGCGGGTCAGGAAAAGTTATCCATATCTCCGAAACTTCACCCTGCGCAAAAAAAGAGGCAATCAATTCGATATTGGTACGCACAAAAGCCACATTCGGCATATTGTCTGTCACTGCCTGTTTCGCGCCAGTCCACATCCGCGCCCCCTTTATATCGACTCCTATGAAATTCCTGTCAGGAAACCGCTTCGCGAGCCCTACGGTATATTCACCCTTTCCACATCCCAATTCAAGCACGATGGGATTGCCGTTACCGAAAAAATCGGTATGCCACTTGCCCTTCAAAGGAAAACCTTGTTGCATCAGCACGGAATAAGGATACTGGAACACGTTGCTGAACGTATCCATTTCACCGAATTTCTTCAACTTGTTCTTTCCCATAATCAGTCGCGTACTATTTTCAACAACTCAACCTTATCATTATCCAACACACATCTCACGATATAGACATTTCCGCCATAACCTCCAAGATAGAAATCGACAGTTTCCGCAGGACTGTTATCAACAGAAAGCAGTATGCCATTGAGATCATATAAAGAAGCCTCCCTTATTACCACGCCAGAGGTTAATGTCAAAATATTTCCGTTGACTATTGCCTTAATATCCGATTCAACGGAATTTACAGCCGATGCGGCATTGAAAAAATCCTTCCACTGATCTGCCGCACGATAAGCGACCTCCGAATTTTCAGGAACAACCAATTTAACCGTTGATTTATCAACATTCTCCCAAACATCCTCACCCAAAGCCGGAGGTTCGACAGGCATAGCCTCAACCTTATACAGGGCATTCTGATTGCGGAACGCACCCGTACCTATATACTCCACATTCTCAGGAATTATTATTTCAGTCAAGCTCCGCCAGTCGGACAAGGCATAATCGCCTATCTCCTTCAGAGAAGCGGGAAGAAAACCGCTGTCGTCCATAAGTTTTCCTCCTGTGAAAGTGAAATCATTTATTCTCACAAGCCCCTGTGGCAACACAACCTTGCCAAGCGACACATTGTAAAAGAATGCCCCGTCGCCCAAAGATTCCAATCCGGATGGCAACACCACTTCCGCCAAGCGGTCATTGTCGGCAAATGCCCACGCTCCTATCACATCAAGCGAGCCGCACGCAGACAAGTCAACAGACTCCAAAGCCGTGCCCATAAAAGCTCCTTCACCAATCACCGTCAACGCTGCCGGGAAAGAAAAGGAAGCAAGCGATTCACACATATGAAAAGCATGGCTCCCTACCATAGCAAGCGACGGCATCTCAACAGAAACAAGCGACCGGCATTTGCTGAAGGAATATTCTCCAACGCTTTCCAAACCCTCAGCCCCTTCAACAGAAACCAGCGCAGAGCATCCAGAAAAAGCCATATCGCCAACACGTTCCACACTTGCAGGCAACACAACGCCACGCAACTGCGAACACCCGGAAAAAGCGCCTTCACCTATCGCACGAAGCGACTGCGGAAGAATCACACTCTGCAGTTTCTTGCCTGAAAAACAAAAAGCGGGAAGCTCACCGGCTTCAAAACCGACATAATTACCAAACAGCGACTCACCACTGGAATATTCCGTTATCTCCACTCCCGACAAATCAACGGAAGAAAGTTCAGGCATTTCCGTCAGGATGAACAAAAAGTCACGGGCATCCATAGTGCCATCGACATCAAGCGACACAATCGCCGCAACATCCTGCCCTGAAAGGTTTTCCTGCAACTTGCCGGAAACATTGTTCAACGAATAAACCGCCTGCGCCGCAAATAACAACACCACAGCAGCGCAGAAACGTCTTGATATTCTCATTTTCTGATTTTTCACAATTTGCTGTAAAATTACAAAAATAATCGCGTATCACTACATCCGGGTATCGATATGGATGATGTTGTCAACAAAAAACAGCTTCCTTATCGCCGAACGCGGCAATTCCATATCGTCGTACATCGGGTTCTCGCTCCGCAATATCACCTTGTCACAATCAAGATGCTTACGCAAATACTTAACCATACGATAATCATCGAGCACCACCACATAAATCTGACCCCAATAAATCACAGACAAATCACGTATCTCACGCACAGCGATGTAGTCGCCACTATTGATGACCGGCTGCATACTATCGCCGCTCACCCTTACAATACGGCTATCGAGACTTATCCCCGGCACATTTATATGCCCGATTATACGATCGTCGGCAAAAATCATCTCGCGTGATGCCGAGCCCGCTGTCACATCAATGTCGTAAACTGGCGTACCACCATCAGATTCCGTCATACCATCGGCTACCACAGTGGAAGGCGCCATTGCCTTGGAAAACGGCACTCCTGTGCCGTTGACAAGCCAGTCTTTCGAGATACCCAAATTCACAACAATCTTATTGACAAGAGAATCGCTTATTGGCAATCTGCCATTAAGATGTTTGGAAAGATTCGAGACATCCGTACCGATACGGTTTGCAAACGAATTCTGGCGTAACCGCAATTCGCTTATCAGAAACTTTATACGCTGTATCACCGCTTGATTATCCATCATAAGCAAAATTTTTGCGCAAGTTACCAATAATTTGGCAAATAGCCAATTCTACAAGAAAAAAATTGGCAAACAATAATAGACAAGGCGGAATCTCACGATCCCGCCTTGAAGAAAACATCAAAATATGAAAAAATTCTGCTATCTCACTATGAATCTCATCACTTTAGTACCGTCGGATGTTGCCACTTTTGCAAAGTAGATACCTGCATCAAGCGACGATACATTGTAACGGAAGCTGTTGCCGTCGGATGCCTGCGACGAATAAATCATCGCGCCGGCAGCATTGTAAATGTCAACAGATTCTATCTCCGAGCCTCCGGAACTGATTACTATCATATCCGTTGCAGGATTCGGATAGAGCGACAGCATAGCCACAGCATTTTCAGCTACAGAAGCGTCTCCCTTGCTTACGGTGATGTCGTCGAGCATGAATACGAACGCATCTTCCGAAACACATTGTATCGCAAGATAGACATCCTTGCCGGCGTATTCGCTCAAGTCAACACTAACTTCCGTCCAAGCCTCCTCAGGAGCCTCGCGGGTGCTGCCTATCATCTTGAAGCTTTCAAGGTTGTCGTCGGTTTCGGAAACCAGCACATTGTACTTCTCCAACCCATAGTTGCCAGTATAGCTCTTCACGAAGAACGACATCTTTGCGTCAGTTGCCGGAAGCGTCAGCTTAGGCGAAATCAGCCAATCGTTGTTCTGAGCCAATCCGCTCGGATCGCCGGAAGAAGCAAAACTTGCCGCAAATCTTTCACCGCCGTGAGGCGCAATAGCTGCCTGGTCTTCCAACGACGGCGTTGTCAATGCCGGATTGAAGACTATGTAAGCAGCCTTGCCGCTCGACGGAGCCGGGAATGAAACATCCTGGAATCCGTAAATGTAATCGCCGTCAACATCCACCGTGCGCCATGCCGGGTTGAACCCTGAAGTGGCGAAGTCTTCGCATTGCTCGAAATCCATCACATACGGGTCGGCAGGCTCAACAGAAACGACTGTCTTCGACACGCTGTTGTTGTCCGGATTCTCGTCACCCTCAACTGAAGCAACTGCCTCCAGAACATATTCGCCCGGCTTCGACAAATCAGCCTCGAACGTGAACTCAGATGAATCATATCCCTCGATAGAGATTGGCTGAGAACCGGCATTTTCACCATTCACCGAAAGCGTAAGCGTACCGGAAATATCCTCACTTCCATCATTCTTCACAGTCACCGCCACAGGCTCGTTAGCTGAGAACAGCCCCTTGTCGGCAGGCTTCGAAATCTCAACAACCACCGCGTCTTTTGCAACCGCCTCGCCCTCTCCGAATACAGAGCGAATTGCGGGAGTACCGAGATTGTTCTGCATTCCGACAGGATTGCCCGATGTCAGATAAAGCATTCCGGGAACATCCATATTAGTCACAAGACAGTAGTCTTGGAATGTCACTGACACCATATAATCGCCCGCCTCCAATGCGCGCGGAGAAATATTGTAGACCACTTGTCCTGTTTCCGTGCCTTGCGGTACAATCTCACTGAAAATCTCATTGCCAAGCGTCAATGCGGCAGGGTCATATTCATAAACGGCAATCTGTATGTTCTGCTCAACAACCGCACCCCAACCGATGGACACACCGGTAAGCACATCGCTTTCAGCTATGCTGAACGGCACACCGCATCCGATTGCGCCACCTTCAACGCCAATACAGTTCTCTTCAGTGTACATATCATCGGTTACATAATCATAACCCAACTCATCCTCAGTAATTTCTATCGAAACACCGGCTGAATTGTCGGCACCGGAATCATCGCTTTCGTGTCCCTCAATCGAAACAACAGCCTCAAGATTGACAACCGAGCCAACAGCAACGTCGGCAACATTCACCTCCACATCGACATCCGTCGAGGCTCCGGACTCCATCTGTCCTGACGATGCGCGGCCAACCTCAGCCTCACCGTTTTTCACTACCACAACAGCCGACTCGATAGCAGAAGAGCCGTTGTTCATTACAGTGGCTGTCACTTTGAATTTCCCAGCCTGAGCAACAGGAAGCAACGTAGGCGCGTCAACCGAAACCATAGTTGCGTCATACGGCATCACTTCCGTCACGCTCGCGCCGCTCACGAAGAAATATCCGGACGAGGACACCGGCACTATAGCAAACGAATATACACCCGACTGCTCGCACGCAACAGTAATCTTCTCGTCATAGTAAACTTCCTGCGTATAAACATTCTCATACGATTTCAACACTTCCCATTCTTCCATAGGAGTACCGTCGATACCGTAAACGACATTGAAACTGTCGCCTACAGTCAACAATCCGAACAAATCATATCCGGCGCAGAAATTAAATGTAAATCTATAAGATTTACCTCCCTCAAGCGACACTCCGCGCGATTTGAGAGCCTGTCCTACATTTGAAACATCGGCCTGCATGGCTTCCTCGACGGAGTTGTAAACCCACGCTCCCTCTTCATACGCATAATCCGCGCGTTGGCTCTCGTCAGAGAAATCCACCGTAAACGGCACTGTGGCAGGCGCATAGTGAACAACCGTTCCAACAGCCGTATTATCGTTGGTATTCTCTTCCGGCAAATCGGAAACCACATCGGAAGCCGTCACCGTAATTTCATAAGTGTTTTCTGCCGAAAGATCCGCCTTTTGGGCAAATTCCACAGTCCGTGTTTCGCCTGCGGCAAGTCCGTCGCCGAATGTTTCTTTCACTTCGGCTCCATCGCCTATCTTATACGACAAAGCGAAAGATGAAATGTCAGCAAAACTGTTGTTGGTCACAATAGCGCCTATTGTTTCTCCCGAAGTCAAAGCCGTAGAAGAAAGCGGAACAACAACCTTGTCGACAGAAATATCCGGAGCTGCTACATAAGCACCCTCGTCAATCTCCACATCATCGACCGCTATGCCGTATTGGTCGGCTGTAGAGCAGCCATAGAAAGCAAAATAGTAATCACCGGCTTCCTCCACATTAAAGTTGACAACCTGCAATGTAAGTTCCGATATCGTAAAATCGATGTCCTCATAAAGCAACTGCATCTCGCTCGGATCAGTGGTCTTACCGTAAAGCACCTGCAACCTTTCAGGAAAATATCCCGACAACGAGCAATAAGAGAACGCCACATGCGCATCACCGGCAGAAAGGCGTATTGGATTAAGCGTTATCAGATAATCGTCGGAATCATACATGGCACTGTAGCCCAAAACCGCACTTTGCATTGTTTCTTCGTAAACCCACGTTTCTCCGTCGTTATTCGCGTCAACAACATTCCATAGAGCCATATCGTCGGCAGTAGAGAAATCGCAAGCAAACGGAGGATCAACAGCCGACACCTTATATATTATTTTTTCCACCGCGTTGTTGCTCGCGTCGCCGTCACCTTCGGCCACAGCCTCCACCTTTACTGTATGCGCTCCCGCAACTGACAAATCCGCTTTGGCCGTAAACGTATATTCAGTTTCGGCTCCGGAGGCAAGAGACCCATTGAATTGCTCTGTTGCGACATCTGCGCCATCAACCGTAAGTTTCAGGCTAAATGAGGATATCTCCTCAGTACCTTTATTCTCAACTTTAACAGTGACAGTTTCCGATGCCGAAAGGTCAGTCGATGTGATAGGAGCAACGATTTCATTCACGGCGACATCCACCGGACGCGGAATCGTCAGCTCACAATTATCATAGATGCCGCTCTGCACTATCGTAAAGATATATTCCACTCCGGCCTCGAAAACAAAGTCATCGGCAATCGATGATTCTCCTGAAGCTATATATACCCCTCCATCCATAGGCGATGGGTTCGTGACGACATAGTCATACGTTCCCGCCGGAATTTCCAACGATTCCTGCTCACCGAAGAATATGCAGCCGCCGGTAGTCATATCGCTTGCGAAAGCCGCGTCAGCCGGAATTTTATATTCAAACACATCGTAGCATTCCTCAGTGATACCAATCTCAATATTATCGAAATCCACTCCGTAGGAATTATGGTCAGCATCGAGCATCAACTGGTAGCCGGTACCGTCGCCCCAATCCATTTGCACGTCGAGCGTAACTTTTGCGTTAACGTCACTTTCAAACGACGATGCTCTTTGCAATTTCATCATAGGGACGTGATACACTGGCTTACCGGTTTTTACCCCTCCCCTTTTGATTTTCGACATTTTCTCCAATTGGATTTTCTGCAAATCGGTCAACTCGCCAACGGCATTCCGCTTCTGCCGCTCCACCGCTGCCGCATCTGCATTTCTCACCGCTTTTGCGGAAAGCATCTCGCCATTAGCCACTATTTTCGGAGGCGCCCCATAGGGGGTACGGGCTTTCTTCATCTGCCCGACGGCAACCGCCGACAACACAAGGGCAAAAACGCCCACAGACAAAAATGTAAAAAATTTCTTCATAACAACTTGTTTTATGTTAGAAACTATAGTTAAAAACAAAGATATGCTATCGAAATGATATCTGCAAATATTTTTTACATTTTCTTTGATTTTTCTTAAAAATTTTCATTCCATCGACAAAAAAGCCATCGAAATAACGCATATCAAAAAAAGAGGGGGCGTTGCCGCCCCCTCACGATGCCACGGATTCACATCCACGGCATGGATATTGAAATGAAGTAATTATTCTTCGTCAGTATCGTCTTCCTTCATATTGTGGAAAACGTTCTGCACATCGTCGTCATCCTCAAACTTCTCAAGCAACTTTTCTATCTGTTCGCGCTGCTCGGGAGTAACCTCCTTATAGTCATTAGGGATGCGCTCGAATTCCGCGCTCTGGATTTCGAAACCGTTGTCCTCAAGATATTTCTGAATGTCGGCAAACGAATCGAACGCACCATAGATAACGATTGCATCGTCCTCGTCGTCAACCTCGTCAACGCCATAGTCGATAAGCTCCAATTCAAGGTCTTCCATAGACACACCGTCCTTGTGAGCCACCTTGAACACGCATTTGTGGTCGAACAGGAACGAAAGACTTCCGGTCGTGCCGAGCGAGCCGCCGAACTTGTTGAAGTAGCTGCGCACATTGGCAACGGTGCGGGTGTTGTTGTCGGTAGCGGCTTCCACCACAATGGCTATTCCGTAAGGACCGTAGCCTTCGTAAACGATTTCCTTATAGTCGCTCGCATCCTTGTCGGTGGCCTTCTTGATAGCACGCTCCACGGTGTCCTTAGGCATATTGGCAGCCTTGGCGTTCTGCAACAGCACACGCAGACGCGAGTTGCCGGCAGGATCCGGACCAGCAGCCTTCACGGCTATTGTGATTTCCTTACCGATTTTCGTAAACGTCCGCGACATATTGCCCCAGCGTTTCAATTTTCTTGCTTTACGATATTCAAAAGCTCTTCCCATATGTATGTTATTCTATTTTTATTATGTAATTCTTGTTTGTTTACCTCAGTTTGGCGTCGAGCTGGCGCTGCAGGTTGGTTATGATTTTCGACATCACCGCATCAATCTGCTTATCGGTCAGCGTTTTTTCATCGTCTTGCAGCACAAGGCTGATGGCGTATGATTTTTTGCCTGCCTCAAGGTTCTTGCCTTCATAGACATCGAACAGCGACACGCTCTTCAACAGGCGTTTCTCCGTTGAACGGACTATGCGCTCTATGTCGGCGAACGCGACTGCTGCATCGACGAGCAAAGCAAGGTCGCGCTTTACAGGCATAGTCTTCGGGAGGTCGGTGAATTCCATCTTCTTTTTCATAGAAAGCTTCAGAAGCGGCATCCAGTCGAACTCCGCAAAATACACTTCCTGGTCGATGTCGGCTGCCTTGCAAAGCCTATGGCTCACAATTCCGGCAAATCCGAGCGTCTTTCCGCTGCGTGTCTTGTATTCAAGCGCGGCAGAAAGCAACTCGTTCTTCGTCTGCTCCACAACCACATCCGCCTTCACACCGAGACGCGCAAGCACATTCTCAACGACTGCCTTCAGGTCATATACCGTCGATTTGCGCGACTTCACAGCCCAGTTGCCGTCAACCACGTCGCCAGTCATCCATATGCCCAAACGGTAAGTCTCGGAATAGGGAGCCAGCGAATCTTCCTGAGTGGACTGCTTTTCCGGATTGAGGAAATAGCAGTTGCCGAACTCGTACATCATCAAATCCGGATTCTTGCGGTTGATGTTGTGCGAAAGGCTTTCCAGCCCGCCGAACAGCAAGGTCTGGCGCAATACGGCAAGGTCGTTGCTCAACGGGTTGAGCAACCGCACGCAATTCGCGAGCGGATACATCGTCTCCAATTTCTCATAGTAGGAGACCGACGACAGCGAATTGTTCATTATCTCGTAGAATCCCCCTGCAGTAAGCTGCTCGGAAACGAGTGTCTGCAAACGGCTCGACTCGTCAGTAGCCTGACGGTAGGAAAGACTCGATTTCAAGCTATCGCCGAACTCCACATTATTGTATCCATAGACACGGAGCAAATCCTCAACCACATCGCACGGACGAGTGACATCGACACGGTATGTGGGCACAAGCAGCTCAAGAACGCCATCGTGCTCATCCGTGATTTCCATCTCAAGCGATTTAAGTATGCCCTTCACCACTTCAGGCTCTATTGTCTTGCCGACAATGCTGTTTATATAGTCATACGACAATGATACCGCCGGACGCTTGACCTCCACTGGATAATGGTCGAAAACGTCGCCGCATATCTCCCCGCCGGCAAGCTCCTTCACGAGCAATGCGGCAAGCTTAACGGCATATACCGTATTGTTAGGGTCAACACCGCGTTCGAAGCGGAACGAAGAGTCGGTATTCAGTCCTTGGCGACGTGCTGTTTTCCGCACCCAAGTAGGATGGAAGCATGCCGATTCAAGGAATATGTCGGTTGTGGTTTCCGTCACGCCGGAATCAAGCCCGCCGAACACACCGGCAATGCACATCGGATCTTCGGCATTGCATATCATCAGGTCCTTGTCGGTCAATGTGCGCTCCACCTGATCGAGCGTCGTGAATTTAGTTCCATTCCCGACTGTGCGTACGACAATCTTGCCACCTTTCACCTTTGCCAAATCGAAGCAATGAAGCGGTTGACAAAAAGCGTTCAGGATGAAATTAGTTATGTCCACAATATTATTAATCGGACGCTGTCCTATTGCATTCAAATAATTGCGCAGCCATTCCGGACTTTCGGCAACCTTCACGTTGCGGATTGTGACACCCGAATAGCGCGGACAGGCTTCTTCATTCTCCACTGTCACCTCTACGGCCCCGTCAACCTTATCCGGACGGAACGAATCTACAGAAGGACGGCGTAAATTCGGCTGCTTGCCGTGGCGGAGAAGCCATGCTGCCAAGTCGCGCGCCACGCCATAATGCGAAGCCGCGTCGATACGGTTAGGTGTCAAATCCACCTCGAACACATAATCATCCTTCACATTATAGTATTCCTTTGCAGGAGTACCGGGAACAGCCGATTCAGGCAGTACGATAATGCCGTCGTGCGACGTACCGACCCCTATCTCGTCCTCGGCGCAAATCATACCGAATGATTCTGCTCCGCGTATTTTCGATTTCTTTATCGTGAATTCCTTGTCGCCGTCGTAGAGTTTTGTGCCGATTGTTGCCACAACCACGTGCTGTCCGGCGGCTACATTGGGCGCACCGCATACTATCTGTACCGGGGTGCCGTCGCCAAGGTCAACAGTGGTTATATGCAGATGGTCGCTGTCGGGGTGGTCGGCGCAAGTTAACACTTTTCCTATTACCAATCCCTCCAATCCGCCTTTGATTGTCTCTACTTTCTCCACACCGTCGGTTTCAAGCCCGAGCGAAGTAAGGGCAGCCGACACCTCTTCCGGGGTGAGGTCGAAATCAACGTATTCCTTAAGCCAATTATAAGATATGTTCATACGTAACTGTTTTATCGTTCAAATACGGAGCTTTTTCCGAAATTCCTGCAAATTTACAAATAAATTGCTGAATGCAAGCCGCTGAGACGGAAAATACTATCTCGACGACACCATCGCCATAAAGCGTGAAGGCACAGGAGTCTCGAACTTCATTTCCTTTCTTGTGACAGGATGCACGAAATGCAAAGTACGGGCATGCAACGCGAGCCGGTGCAGAGGGCTTGTCTTGGCGCCATACTTCTTGTCGCCGGCAATCGGATGCCCCAAATCCTTCATATGCACACGTATCTGGTTTTTCCTGCCAGTGTCGAGCTCCAGCTCCATCAACGAATATCCGTTGCCCATCTTCAGCCGCTTGTAGCGGGTTATGGCAAGCTGGCCATCCTCGGGATTGTCGGTGGAATAAACCGCGAATTGCGAATTCTCGGCAAGATAGCTGCGTATCGTTCCCTCTTCCTGCTCCACCTTTCCCTCGACGACTGCCACATACTTGCGGTTGAGCACCATATTGTTCCAATTATGCTGCATTGCCTCTTTCGCCTCGATGTTCTTCGCGAACATCATCAATCCGGAAGTGTCGCGGTCGAGACGGTGGATGATAAACAGCTTAAAATTCGGGTTCTTACGCTTCAGATAATCGCGCAAGATGCTGTATGCAGTGCCGTCCTTTTTGTTATCCGTAGAAACGGAAAGCACACCGTTGTTCTTATTTATCACGATTATGTCGTCGTCCTCATAGACAAGCCTGATTTTCGAGCTTGAAAAAACGACAAACGGACGGGTGAAATTCACCGACAGTTTGTCGCCCGGATGCACAGCCAAATCGAATTGCGTAACAGGAGTGGAGTTCAAAGCCACCTGTCCGTACTTCAACAGCGATTTCACTGCAGTGCGCTTATGGTCAGTAAGCTTTCCGAGCAACGTGTCCATCAAGGTTCCCTCCGAGTCAGCCGTCCACGTCATTATGCTGTCGGGACGCCACACGTTACGCTCCGCCCCTGGTTTCATTCCTCTTGCCATAATTACTTGCATTTCAATTTCGTCTGCAAAGATAGTGCAAGCCGAGTGAAAAACAATCAAGCTCCGCTTGAAATTGCTTTTCCGAGGCGCAGCCTGTCTTATCCAAAGATGCAAGTTGAGAGCAGAGGCAAACGAAAGCGAAGTTTTCAAGTCCGCCTCTGCCGAAACGAAGCCTATTTTATTCAAAGATGCAAGCCGAGTGAAAAACAATCAAGCTCTGCTTGAAATTGCTTTTCCGAGCCGCAGCCTGTCTATGTTTTAAAGTTGATTATCAAAATAAAATCATTAAATTTGCAATTGCACAATAATTTTTTTGAATGTACACGCCGCCATTCGACATATCGCCACAGGCAATCAACCTTATTGCTTCTATTTCCGCGCAAATAGAGCGTTATGCAATACATCTTGAACGGAACGACGGGCTACGACTACAAAAAGCCAACCGCATAAAAACCATTCACAGCTCTTTAGCGATAGAAGGCAATACTCTGACAGAAACAAAAGTGCGCGACATTATCGACGGAAAACAGGTAATCGCCCCTGCCAGGGAAATTCAAGAAGTAAGAAATGCCATCCGCACTTATGAAGCATATGACAGTTTTAATCCACATAATGTGAATGATTTGCTCCGTGCACATAAACTGCTTATGGAGGGCCTGGCAGAAGATGCGGGACTTCAGGAAAGGCGGTGTAGGAGTGTTCGGCGAGAAAGGATTAGTACACCTTGCGCCGCCGGCCGATCGTGTACCTATGCTTATCGATGGACTTCTCGACTGGCTGAAATCGTCGGGCGACCATCTTCTCATACGCTCGTGTGTATTTCATTATGAATTTGAGATAATCCATCCTTTCAGCGACGGAAACGGGCGCACTGGAAGGCTTTGGCAATCACTTATACTCGCCCCGTTGAATCCTCTATTCAAACATTTGCCTGTCGAAAATATAGTCTATGCCAACCAACAGGCATACTACAACGCCATAGCCGCAAGTACGAAAGCCGGACAATCGGGTCCGTTCATCGACTTTATGCTCGATAAGATACTGACAGCTTTGCAGGAACGTCGCAGCGAAGGACAGGATAAATTGCAGGATAAATTACCTGACTCTGCTCTTTCCGTTTTGAAATGCATATTAGATGACAATTCCGTGACAGCAAATAAAATAGCCGAACAAACCGGGCTGAAAGAGCGGCAAGTGCGCAGCCACATTGCTGCATTGAAAGCGGCAGGTGTCATCCGGCGTGTCGGCAGCAACAAAACCGGACATTGGGAAATAATAGTCTGACTTTCACCAACAAATCACCATTACGCAATGTGTTATCCATACATTGACTGTCACATAGGCTTTATCATCTTCTCGATGAAGGCTGTTTCCTCTTCAGTCAGGTGATATTTAGCATACAGTTGGCTGTCTATTTCGTCAATACTTCTACTCCAATCTATATCGCTATTCTCCGTGAAATCTTGAATAGGAACAAAAGAGTAAGTCTTTTGTGTCATATTTTTTAATTTTCGTGTACCAACCAAAAAACGAAAAAACTTTGTTGTTGCATATTTTATGACATTTTCAGCTTCTATCCTCGTAGCAAAAGGACCAATCGCAAGGAAAGTTTCTGTACAAATTGTATCACAATCACCTAATTCTGCCTTGCCAATAATACGTGCCGGAATAGGGATTCCAAGTTGACCCGCTGCACCATCTGCCTTAGAAACAAACACTTTCCAATTCCCTAAGAACCTCAAAGCCCGCTCATTTTTTGATTCATATCTTGACAGATACCTTAACCCACGTTTTCCATCGAATCGCCCGAAAACCTTATAGCCACCAATTACAGGAAAGGATTCCAATAATTGAATATTTATTTTAAACAAATTACGAGGCGATACTAAGCTCGAAAAATTGTTGGCAGTACGAGTTTTATCAAGAATGGATAATGATTCTGCATAGCGAATCACCACATCAGAAGAATCATCAGATAAATATCGTTCCTTAGTAAATGCTGATTGGTCGGAAGTATGTGACACAAAAACACACTTACCTGTCGCATCGCGATCCCATCGGAAATAGCATATTCCCCCTTCGATAGCCACGGCGGGGAAACATTGACCAGCATCCAAATAATCGTGTAACACTCTTATTCGTCTATCGCCCAACATCGAATTCCTGAACTTATCAAGACCTTTGCCTCCCGTCATCCAACGCGAAGGAATTATCATAGATATATATTTAGATTCAAATTCAAACCGACAAATGTCAATAAACTTATTGTAAATGGCCTGAGCACTGCTACCAGTACCCCCACCATCGTTTACTTGATACGGCGGATTTCCGATTACTACATTAAATTTCATATCAGACAATGTCTTTATGATTTCTTCTTTTTTTGTTTTGTCAATCAAATCGTAAGAATTGAATTCATAGAAAATGTTGGTTACCGGCATTCCGAGCATTTTGTACACTTTCCTTGTGAATTCATATGTGAGTTTAGATGTCGGTATGGAATAGATGTTGTCTTTCACACCATTGCCATACCGCAGCAATAATGCGCGCGCAAATTCTCCTTGCTTTGAGGCAATATCTAAAAATTTTGAATGGCAATCCACATCATCGGGTAAAATCCCTACCATTTCATTTGCCAGATTCATCGGCGTTACTATTTCCGAGTCCGACAGCCGTTCAAACTTCTTCAACGCCACATTGATTCTTTCCTCGCCCTGCAACACCGCATCGTGCGCCAAAGTATTAATGTTTTGGATTTTATAATCCAGTTTGCTTATTATGAACGGATTGCCTTTCTGCAAAATCAGTTTGAGCAGACCTTTCTTAATACCGATATTCCGCGCTATCCGCCGGTTATTGTCGTCACTGTCGATGGCGGCTATGATTTCCTCAAGCGATTTCACCCGATTGTCGGTCAGAAATGCGAAAAACAGGATAACCGCATAGCAGGTAGCCAGTTTCTTCTCCAACAATCCCCTTTCATCGGTTGTCATTTTATCCACCGGATTCTGCCGTGGTTGCTGACCGCCGTCAGCGTCAGTTTCTTTACTGTCATCGTCCGGGATGTCGATGTCGTCGCCATCTCCCTCTACTGATTTCAAATTTATTCCTTTACTCGAATCGATGGGCGACAACGACGATATTTCTTCAAGAATCGTGGAATCAGCCAAAAGTGAAAGGTCGGCAGGAATATCGGAAACCTCATCGGCAACGCTCTTGTTGGCCGAATATTCGCGCACGGCATCAAGAATGTCGGCAGGGACAACTTCCCTGAATTTATCCTTATTGAGAACAATAATCGGGGATATGCGCAATTCGTCGGCAATCCGCTGTTCCAGACGGCTGTTGCCGTTCTGTTCCACATTTACATTATAAATCTGCGATTTCTGCTCCTGCAACCTGAACATCCTGCCGGGGTCAAAATCCACCAGCAATGTCTGCGGTTTCATATTGAGCCTGATTTCTTCCCCGTTTTTATCAGTCAGCCTTCTCACATATTGATTTTGCAAACGGAAAATTGCCTGATCATATTCCTGAGGAGAAGCGCAATCCTTCAAAAACAGCATTGTGTCCCATTCTTCAACAGTCGAGCCTGTCAGCATACGGTTCACTGTGAGGGTAATGGTTTTCATCCCTTCCGCCTCGCATTTCTTGATTTTGTTTCTTATGGATTGTGTATCCTTGTATCTGCGTTCTTCATCGAAACCGGCAATATTAATTATCTGATACTCCCCAAGATTCTTGAATTCTGCGCGTTTTTGAGCCAATAATACAGCCAAGGCGTCGCACGATGCCCGGTACGGCAAGACACATACCATATGCCGGCACATTTGCCCTTTTTTTATAGGGGCATAATCCAAAAAAGCGAATAAGTTTTCATCATCCTTCGAGCCGTCGATAGCCTTGAACAAATCCAATATTTCCTGCTCATGCACGAATTTCCTGTGCCTCGCTTCCGGCGAACTGTCTTTTACAACCGATTCAGGCTTCAGCAATTCAGAAAACGCATAGGTGATCCCCTTGCGCTTCATCGCCTCCATTTTCTCGACAGAGGATTTGTTCGGATTGAGAGCGAATCTGACCATCTGCGGAAATCCGAAATAGGGATTGTCCCATTCTCTCACACCGTCCTCAAGAATATGTTCGTCGTTCCACTTCTCCTGATCTCTTACTATGTCTGTGAATTGATAAAAAGCAATGATATCCTTCTTTGAGAATTCATCGCCCATCAGAATACGGTATGGCGTTCCCGACAGATGTATCCTTACACGGGCATCAAGATGCTTCAGAGTGTCATTATTGTTGTAATTGTCTGAGCTGTCGACATATTTCAACTCTTTATCCAACTGCTTTCCTGCCATATTCAGGACTTTACCGTATTCCGCCGCCCGCGCTCCATAGTGAGTTTCATCAATGACAAGCAGGTCGAATTTGTTTTCAAAGATTTGCCGGTGTTTTCTTTTTATCTCATCGCCGCATAAATCC
>JADIMC010000047.1 GCA_017694955.1 Candidatus Limisoma faecipullorum | reverse complement strand
CTTGATAAAGCTTTGTTGCGTGCCGGACGTTTTGACCGTCAGATTTATGTGGATTTGCCTGATTTGAACGACCGCCGGGAGATATTCCTTGTACATCTTCGTAATGTGAAGATTGACAGTACTGTAGATGTAGATTTGCTTGCTCGCCAGACTCCGGGATTTTCTGGCGCGGATATTGCGAATGTATGCAACGAGGCGGCATTGATTGCTGCTCGTCGTAACAAGTTGGCTGTAGAAAGACAGGATTTTATGGATGCGGTTGACCGTATTGTCGGCGGTCTGGAGAAACGTTCTAAAGTCACGACTGAAGAGGAGCGTGAATCGATTGCCATTCACGAGGCTGGACATGCCACTATTAGCTGGTTCCTGAAATACGCAAATCCGCTGATTAAGGTTACGATTGTGCCGCGTGGCAAGGCTCTTGGCGCTGCTTGGTATCTGCCTGAAGAGCGTCAGATTACTCCGGAGCAGGCCATTCTTGATGAAATGTGCGCTACTCTCGGCGGGCGTGCGGCGGAAGAATTATTCATCGGACATATTTCAACCGGAGCGGCCAATGATTTGGAGCGTGTTACTAAGCAGGCATATTCGATGGTGGCTTATTTCGGTATGAGCGAGGCGTTACCTAATGTTTGTTATTACGATTCTACTGGTCAGGATTACGGTTTCTCGAAACCATATAGCGAAGATCGTGCACGATTAATTGACAAAGAAGTTTCGAGAATAATAGCCGAGCAGTATGATCGTGCAAAGGCTTTGCTTCAGGAACATGCGGAAGGGCATCATCAGTTGAAATCATTATTACTTGAACGTGAGGTCATCTATACTGAAGATGTCGAGAAGATTTTTGGCAAGCGTCAGTGGTCGTCGCGTACGGAAGAAATCATCCGGGTTAACGAGGAATTGGAAAAGAAGCGTGAGGCAGAAGAGGCTGAAAAGAAGAAAGAACAGCCGGAAGATGGTGCTGCTACTGTGGCTGTACCGCCTCCGGTCCCTGAAGACTTGCAAAAAGAAAATTGATAGAATAGGGCGTGTCGAAAAGATGCGCCCTTTTATTTTGAGAATTAATTAGTATCTTTGAACAAATGGAAATTCTGTCATATGAGAAACTACCTTATTTATCTGTTGCCATTCCTTTTAATCGCTGTTTCGTGTGGTGATGAAGATGATGTTCTTCCTGATTTCTTGTCAGGGGAAGGAGGCTTTTTTGAAATATCTCCGAATTTTGGTGTGCTTGATATAGTGCAGTTCGAGGCTTCTGGCAATTGGTATGTTTATGTTGATTATAAATCATCCGATGAAAATTGGATTGATATATCTCCAACTATGGGTGAGTCTGGTAAGTATGTTTTATATATGACAGTTTCTAATAATGACACAGAAGCAGTCCGCGAGGCAGATGTTGTAGTGAAATGTAGCAACAGTCAGATTGTCTATACCATTATGCAGGAAGCAAAAAAAGTGGAGCCGGTAATAATCCCGGAGGACGGACTCGATTTGATTCGTTCTGTTAAGATTGAAGAATATGAGCCTGGTAATGTGCTGAAAAAAATGTCGGTGGTAAATTTTGATTATGATGAATGTTTGCGGCTTGTTTCTGCCGAGATAGATGCTGATGGTGAAGGGCATATGGTTGATGTGTATTATGATTCTGTAAATAAATATGTCTCGTTTGATTTTGGCGAGTGGAGCACGAAGTTTAATTTGTCGTCTGATGGGCTTGTGGAAGGAGGCGATTGGGGAGCTTCGTTTGTTGGCGGCTATTTGCAGTCATTCTGTGGTTATGATATAAGTTGGAATGACGGTAATATTTCCTCAATTTGCGGCAATGAAAATACAGTGGCAATATCGTCCGATTCAAATATCCCTATGTCCGGTAATTTTTATTTGGATATTATGCTGGTGTATGGGTTGGTTGCGGATGAAATAATTACTGTCACGGATGTGATGCCTATGTTTCAAAGGGAATTTTTGGGAAAGGCTTCAGTCTTTATGCCGTCATTAATTGAAATGAATGGGATGCAGTATATGTATGTTTATGCATCAGATGATTATGAGCGTATTGTTGAAATTCACGAGTATGAAATAGGGGAAGAAGGTACTGATACATATATTCATCGACGCTATATGTTGAACTATGTATATGAACAAAAAAAGCAGACCGGATGGTCTGCTTTGAGCCTGAAAAGGGACTCGAACCCTTGACCTTTTCGTTACGAATGAAATGCTCTACCGACTGAGCTATTCAGGCTTGATGCCGTTTGGGCGGCACAAAGGTAGAAATAATTTTTTATTCCTCCTATTATTGGAAATCTTTTTTCGAGAATGTAGCTACAATTTTAGCCTTTCTTATGTCCATACGTGCCATTGTGGGGGCTGAAACTTGAGGTGTAACAGTGAGTACTTTTGACTCTGTCTGGTAGTATGAATTTTGTGATTCTTCGAAAGTGATGTCAACCGGTACGAGGCTGATTGTCTCGTCGTCAGTTGTCGCCTCTTTATTCTCATCTATGAATTGCTTGACATATTCTCTTATATAGAATGTATATGCCTCTTTTGAATCATTGTATTCCGCATAAATGGCGTTTGTCCCGTCTGTAACTTTCTTGTCGTCGAAGAATTTGTCTTTTTCTGATGCTTTTACGAAAAGTAAATATTTAGGTGCTTCTATTTTCTTTCCATTGGTTATCTTTTTGGCTGGAACAGTGAACGTTATCTGATTAAGAACAGTTTGCCCGCTTTCACATAATTCGTAATATTTGTCAAGCAACTTGCTTACTGGCAAACTGATTTTTGCCTCGTATCCGGCAGGTGTCTGTATCACTACGTCTCCACTTGATATGATTGATTTTATATGTTCTGACGGTTGTAGCCGTATGTTGTTATTGGTGACAATTTCAGGCGACACTCCATAATATTGCCCTATCTGATTGATTATCGTGTCATTACCTTCATCATTGACAGTCTTTTTCTTATAATATAGATTGATTTGTGTGCCGCTGATGTTGATTACTCTGCCGTCGCCGTAGGTGGTTGTTGCATAAATGCCGGGGAAAAATTGTTTGAATGCTTCAGGATCTTGATAAGATGCCGGGTTGGTCAGATATTCATTGTAAAAGCTTTGACCGAGTTGTCTTGGAAGTTTGATGTCAACTGCCCGATAGTATATGTATGACCCTGTTGATGTGTCATATGTCCGCAACGAGTCAGACTGTCCCAGCATGGTCATAGTATATGTTGTAGCTCCAAGTATGTTGTCTTTCGAATAGTAGTTGCTTGGGTCGAAATCGCTATATATTGGGTAGGGCAGGTTTTTGTTGAGTTGATATACGCTGACGCGCATTGGTGTGATGGAATCGCCGGTATAGCTTCCCATCGGCATTAGGAAATGTAGCTTGATTGAATCAATGTCGTTGACAGTTACTCCGGCTGTGTCTATTTCATTGACAGGCATGAATTCTGTCACGAAGTCGGATTGCAGTGAGCCGTATTCTTCTGCATACAGTCGTCCTAACAATTGGGATATTGTGCGCGACCTTATTTTTGAAGCGGCTACCGATTCTCCGCTTATGGTATAGGCGGAATCCACTATGAGATGGGATTCTGTTTCAATTATGGAGTTTCCTATCAGATTCTCGTCGCATGCTGTAGTCACTGCTGATACGGCTGCAGAGCATAGCAGCAGATTGAAAATTTTCATTTTTAATAGATTTATATGTTTTTATAGTGTATTATAAAATTCCGTGCATTTCTCTGCAATATTTTCATCTCCTTCTTGCAGTGTTAGACACGGGATATGGTTGTCCTCTATGAATTTAAGCAATTCCGGCGCCACATCTTTTGTATGGATGACAACTCCGTCAGAATGGGCAAGTGCCAATTGTGCCAGTTCGCTGAAACCAATAGGCTTTCCTGCAACTGGGGCAAGATCCTTATCTGTAAAACCGTCCATACGGAGTTTCTCCTCGAACCGCGGATCAAGTGTACCGTCAAATGTGGAACCGAACAATGAATATACAATTTTTGAGCCACGGAAAGAGGGGTCGTCAGAATATAATTTCTTTATATACATCGGAGCAAGTGCTGAAATCCAACCTTGACAATGTACGATGTTTGCTTCCCATCGGAGTTTTTTGACTGTTTCGATTGTGCCCCTTACGAAGAACATACAACGTTCGTCGTTGAGCTCCGGGCTTTGTTCTGTCTCCAATCCTTTGTCTGGATTCTTTTGGAAATAATCATCATTGTATATAAAGTACACCTGCATTCTTGCAGGTTGTAATGTTGCTACTTTTATGATGAGTTGATGGTCTGTGTCATCTATAATCAGGTTCATTCCAGAAAGCCGGATTACTTCGTGTAATTGATTTCTGCGTTCATTGATGCATCCATATTTCGGCATGAATGTACGCACTTCGAATCCTTGTTCCTGCATGCCTTGTGGCATATCATGCCCCATATTTGCCATTTCTGATTCTGGCAGATACGGAGTGATTTCCTGACTTATAAATAAAACCTTGCCGTTACTCATAAAAACATCCAATATATGTATTTTCCGCAAAGTTACAAAATTTTCCTTTAATATGGAAATAAAAAAGGCTTTTGGCTTTAGAATAGGGATATAACCGTATATAAATGGGTCAAAAAACGTCCTTTGTGGAAATTTAAAAGCTGTTGGTTTCGCTATTTGGTAAATATTTATTTCCTTTGCACCGTTTATTTCATAAGGTATGAAAATCATAAGAACAATTCTGGAACTAAAGTCTTTTGTTTCAGCTGCAAAGACTGATGGAAAAACAGTAGGGCTTGTGCCAACTATGGGAGCGCTCCACAATGGGCATCTTTCATTGGTGGAACGTGCGAGAAAGGAAAACGACATTGTCGTTGTCAGCGTATTTGTAAATCCTACACAATTCAATAATAAAGAAGATTTACGCACATATCCGCGGACAGAGGAGCATGATTGTATGTTGCTCGAAAAAATTGGATGCGATGTGGCGTTCATTCCTTCGGTAGAGGAGGTGTATCCTGAGCCGGATACTCGTGTATTCGATTTGGGAAAGGTTGCTGAGGTGATGGAAGGAAAGCACCGCCCTGGACATTTTAACGGTGTCGCACAAATTGTTAGCAAATTGTTCGCTATGGTTGAACCTGACCGGGCATATTTTGGAGAGAAGGATTTTCAACAGATTGCAGTCATACGCCGTATGGTTGAGCTGGAAGGTTTTAAGCTTCAAATTGTAGCATGCCCGATTGTGCGTGAGGCGGACGGTCTGGCATTGAGCAGTCGTAATGTGCGGCTTTCTGAAGAACAGCGCGGCATTGCTCCTAATATAGCCAAGACATTGAAAGGGAGCTTGGAATATGCCAAGTCGCATACTGTGGCAGAAACTATTGGTTTTGTCACGGATAAAATCAATAGTTATCCACAAATGGAGGTGGAATATTATGAAATTGTCAATGGCCACGATATGCAGCCTGTAACTGATTGGAACGATTCTGATTATGTGGTAGGTTGTGTGACTGTATATTGTGGAGATGTAAGGCTGATTGATAACATAGCATATAAAAAATAGCTACGGAAAATGCAGATTGAAGTTTTAAAATCGAAAATCCATCGTGCGACGGTTACTGCTGCGGATTTGAATTATATAGGCAGTATAACTATCGATGAGGATTTGATGGATGCAGCGGGCATAATCGCAAATGAGCGTGTCTATATCGTTGATAACAACAATGGTGAGCGTATCGATACATATGTGATTCCTGGACCGCGTGGTGCTGGTGATATTTGTCTTAACGGAGCTGCTGCGCGTAGGGTTTATCCGGGAGATGTGGTGATAATTATGTCATATGCTATGATGGATATGGAGGAGGCTAAAACATTTAAGCCGAAAGTGGTGTTTCCAGAGCCAGGTACTAATAGGCTTGTCAAATAGTTAACAAGAAAAGAAGATATATCAAATGTTTGAGAATTTAAGCGAGAGACTTGAACGGTCGTTCAAATTGCTGAAAGGTCAGGGCAAGATTACGGAGATCAATGTGGCTGAAACGTTGAAAGACGTGCGCCGCGCCTTGCTCGATGCCGATGTCAATTATAATGTAGCTAAGCAATTTACGGACACAGTAAAGCAGAAGGCGTTAGGACAGAATGTTATAACTTCCGTCAAACCGGGAGAATTGATGGTTAAGATTGTGCACGATGAGCTTGCTCTGCTTATGGGAGGCGAGACTGCTGATGTCAATCTTTCTGCTAATCCTTCTGTCATATTGATGTCAGGCCTGCAAGGCTCTGGTAAGACTACTTTTTCCGGAAAATTGGCGAAAAAGTACAAGAGCGAGAAAGGCAAGCGTCCGTTGCTTGTTGCCTGCGACGTTTATCGTCCTGCAGCTATCGAGCAGTTGAAAGTGCTTGGTGAGCAAATCAATGTGCCTGTATATACGGAGCCGGATTCTAAGAATCCTGTTGAAATAGCGCAGAACGCAATAAACTATGCAAAGACGCAGAATCACGATCTTGTAATAGTTGATACCGCCGGTCGTCTTGCCGTCGATGAAGAGATGATGAATGAGATTGAGGCTATCAAGAATGCTATAAAGCCTCAGGAGACTTTGTTTGTTGTCGATGCTATGACTGGGCAGGATGCCGTCAATACGGCTCGTGAGTTCAACGAGCGCCTTGATTTTGACGGTGTAGTGCTTACGAAACTTGACGGTGACACTCGTGGTGGTGCGGCTCTTTCAATACGTACAGTCGTTAATAAGCCTATCAAGTTTGTCGGTACAGGGGAAAAACTCGAGGCTATCGACTTGTTCCATCCAGCTCGTATGGCTGACCGTATTCTTGGTATGGGCGACATTGTTTCTTTGGTTGAGCGTGCGCAGCAGCAATACGATGAGGAAGAGGCTCGTCGTTTGCAAAAGAAGATTGCCAAGAATCAATTCGATTTCAATGATTTCCTTGCACAAATTGGGCAGATAAAGAAAATGGGTAATTTGAAAGACCTTGCTTCTATGATTCCAGGCGTAGGAAAGGCCATAAAGGATATCGACATTGATGACGATGCATTTAAAGGTATCGAGGCGATTATCCACTCTATGACTCCTGAAGAACGTCGTAATCCGGATATAATCACTGGAAGCCGTCGTCAACGCATAGCGAAGGGTAGTGGTACCTCTATACAGGAGGTAAACCGTCTGTTGAAGCAGTTCGACAGTACTCGCAAGATGATGAAGATGGCTGCTACATTCAAGCCTGGCAAGATGATGAAAGGTATGCGACGTCGCTAATTCGATTTATAAACGACATATACAAAGCGGTGTTCTGCCATAGTGTGGCAGAACACCGCTTTGTATATGAAATAAAAGTTTGATTTGAATCATTGAAAGTATGGAATTATATTCTTTTAAATAGTCAGGGAGAATGTGGGATTTGATGGTTTGGGAGATTCGAGCTGTTTTATTAATTTTGTATGTTTTTAATTGAATCATATGGAATTGATAGATGGAAAGAAGATAGCTGATGCTATCAAGCAGGAAATTGCTGTGGAGGTGGAGCAGATGGTTGCATCCGGTGGAAAAAAACCGCATTTGGCAGCTGTGTTGGTCGGTCATGACGGCGGTAGCGAGACATATGTGTCGCATAAGGTGAAAGCATGTGACCAATGTGGTTTCAATTCAACAGTTGTGCGTTTCGAGGACACTGTGACGGAAGACGAGCTGCTTGCAACAATTGACAGGCTCAATAATGATGCCGACATTGATGGATTTATAGTGCAACTTCCTTTGCCAAAACATATCGATGAGCAAAAGATAATAGAGGCAATCGATTATCGTAAGGATGTTGACGGCTTTCATCCTGTTAATGTCGGTCGTATGTCGATTGGGTTGCCATGTTTTGTGTCGGCAACTCCGCAAGGCATTATGGAACTTCTGAAACGCTACAATATAAACACCAAGGGAGCGGATTGCGTGGTACTGGGGCGTAGTAATATTGTCGGAAAGCCTGTCGCTTCCCTGATGATGCAGAAAGCGGTGCCGGGCGATGCCACGGTGACTGTTTGCCATAGCCGTACGAAAGATATAAAGGAATATTGTCGTCGTGCCGACATAATAATAGCGGCTCTCGGTTCTCCGGGATTTGTCACTGAGGATATGGTTAAGGATGGCGCTGTTATAATTGATGTGGGTACTACGCGTGTGCCGTCAACAGAGACAAAGAGCGGTTTCCGCTTGAAAGGGGATGTTGATTTCGAGCACGTTGCGTCGAAGTGTTCCTACATAACACCTGTACCGGGTGGAGTGGGTCCGATGACTATAGTTTCGTTAATGAAGAATACTTTGCTTGCTGCGCAGCATAAGATTTATAAATAGTGAATATGATGCACGCTCTGTTCTGTCTGCTGTCGTTGTTACAGTATTTGACGGCTGTCAATGATGTTACATTGGTATTTGCCGGTGATGCGATGCAGCATGACAGGCAGATTGCGGCGGCACGGAAAGACGGAATATATGATTATTCCGCTTGTTTTGTTAATATTGCAGATTATGTGAGCAATGCGGATTATGCTGTCGTTAATCTTGAGTGTTCTCTTGGAGGGAAGCCCTATACGGGTTATCCCTGTTTCAGTGCCCCTGATAGTTTTGCAGAGGCTTTGAGAGATGCCGGCTTTGATTTGTTTCTCCATGCCAACAATCATTGTCTTGACCGCCGTGATGCCGGATTGGTGAGAACACTTGACGTGCTTGACAATCTCGGTATCCCACATATTGGTACATATCGTAGTCAATCTGAACGTGATTCGGTATCTCCATTCATTGCCACAGTGAAGGGGATGAAGATTGCCTTTCTCAATTACACGTATGGTACTAACGGTATTGTCGCGCGAAAAAATGTTGTAGTAGATTATATTGACAAGAAGAAAATCAGTGCTGATATAAGCAAAGCAAGATTGCTTGGAGCGGAATTGATTGTGGCTTGTATGCATTGGGGTGTGGAGTATAAATTGCTGCAAAATAAATTGCAGGAGGACTTGGTTGATTTCTTGGAAAAGGAAGGCGTGGATTTGATTATTGGAGGACATCCCCACGTTGTGCAACCAATGGAGTTGCGTAAAAATGCATACAGCAACAAGAATGTGCTTGTGGCTTATTCTTTAGGCAATTTTATCTCGGCAATGCGGACGGCTGATACGCGTGGCGGGGTAATGCTCCGTGTGGTTGTAGGGCGTTGTAAAGGGGAGCCATATGTTAAAGGTGCGGATTATAAGCTTGTCTTTGTTAATCCTCCATCATCACAGAATGATAATTTTCAAATTGTGACTGACAAAGAGCGTGTATTGTTGAACCAGTCAGCAAAGCGGCTTTTTGACTCATTTATGGAACGTGCGGAAAATGTGTTCCGTAAATATAATGTGGGGATAAGCGAGGAAGTGGATATTCTTGTCCCTGAAATGGGCGAGGCTGTCGCTGAATAGATATCAGGATGGTGTGTCTAATTAATAATGGTTTGAATTTGAATTCGATATAAAATAGACGTATAAAAAATGCTGTTTATATTTGTGCAATTCGAAAAAATGTAATAACTTTGCAGCCGTAAATAGATGGTGAGGGTAGCTCAGTTGGTTAGAGCATCGGATTGTGGTTCCGAGGGTCGAGGGTTCGAGCCCCTTTCTTCACCCCAGATAGGCAGGAAGTGTAGAGTCCTGCCTATTTTTTGTTGTAAATACATCCAATACTTATTATTTGATTGCAAAAATGGTTAAGATTTACAAAAACAATATCAGGTATATTGTTTTTTCGTATTTTTGTGTAGTTATTGATTAAATCCGATAATTTCAGTACAAAGTAGCTGTAAAATAAGAAAAACAGACTTTATGGAGAACAGAGGAAATAAACCCCCACACATAATGAGAATCCTTTTTGGGATATTGATGGTGTTTATATATTTAGGTATGGGTGGGCTTATGTTGATTAATTTCTTCAACTGGAGTGAGCCGGCGTTATATTACCCTATAGGTGGTCTTCTGGTGGTCTATGGTATATATCGCGGTTATCGCCAATATAAAGGTCTTGATTATAATTGAAATGACGTGAATTATGAGAGCGGAATATTTGTCATATTTTTCATTAGCTGTCTTGCTGACAATTATATTAGCATCTTGTGACCGTAATAAACCTACGGATTCGAGTACAAGTGGGCTGGCATCGCTTGTGTGTGATGAAAGTTTTGAGAATATACTCAACCAGGAAGTGGACGTGTTTGAATATCGATATCCGAATGCAAACATAATTCCTTATTACGCGAGTGAAAGTGATGCTGTGGACTCCTTGCTTCAAATGAAGACAAGTATGATAATTGTTCCTCACGAACTTACGGCTGAGCAGGTGGAATATCTTGACAGTCATAAGAAGCGGGTCAAGAGTCAGAAAATTGCGGTTGATGCGATTGCCGTGATTGCCAACAATGAAAATCCGATAGAGGAGTTGTCAATCGAGGAGCTGAAAAATATATTTATCGGTAAATATACCGACTGGAATGACATTTCACCTAACAAATCTGGCAAGATTATGATTGTATTTGACAATCAAGGGTCCAGTACTGTGAAATATATGAGAGACTCTGTAACTGGAGGACAGTTGTTTGCAAAAAATGTATATGCGCAAAATTCCAATAAGGAGGTTTTCGAAGTTGTTAAGAATAGAAAAAACGCTTTGGGCATAATTGGTGTGACATGGTTGAACACAGATCTTGACGGTGGTACTGCAAATGGTGTGGATATTAAAACGAAGATGGAGCAATTGGAGCGTAATGACACTACTGAACTTGCAAGCGAGATGAATAATAATTTTGCGAAAGACTTGAAAGTTGTTGCTATCAGACGCAATGACAATCCAATTGCATATAAGCCATACCAATATTATATATATACTGGTGATTATCCGTTTTTCAGAAGCATATATGCGATATCGACAGCACCGAGTGGCAGTCTTGCCAATGGATTTTATTCTTTCTTGACAAGTGTCATAAGTCAGAAAATAATTCTGGGAACAGGTATATTGCCTGCAATGATGCCACAGCGTAATGTCGCGCTTGAATAAAGGAAATAATAACAAAAAAACGATAAAAACTTGATTAAGATGAAATTGAAATTTATTTTAGCAGCCATTTTGATCAGCGGAACAGCTTTTATTAGCCGTGCTGATGGCTACAAGGACGGTGTTGAATATTATCAAGCCGGACAAGAGGAAAATGCCGAAATCGTTTTGACTGAAACGATTAATGACCCTCAGACAGACAAATCGGAAGCTTATTACTATCTTGGATGCATTGCCTTGAATAAGGGTGATAAAGCGCAAGCCGAAAAATATTTCGACCAAGGTATTCAGGCTAATGCAGAATATGCGTACAATTATATTGGTAAAGGAGCTGTCGCTTTGAAAAACAATAATAAGGACACGGCTGAAGATTTCTTCAAACAAGCTGAGAAAATCAACAAGAAAGATGCAAAGGTTAAAGTTGACATTGCACGTGCTTATTATGATGCTGACAAAGTGAAATATAATAAGGAGTGGAACAAGGCTTTGAAAGACGCCAAGAAGAAAGATAAGAAAGAAGCTTCTATTTATATTTTCGAGGGTGACGTTTATGCTGACGAGCAAAAATATGGTGACTCTGCAGGTTATTATGAAATGGCTATAATGTATGATGCCGAGCGTCCTATAGCATATGTAAAATATGCTAACACTTATTTCCATATCAGTCCTGAAGTGGCAATCAAGAAACTTGAGGAGATTGTGAATAAGAATCCTAATTCGGCATTGGCACAGCGCGAACTTGCTGAGAAATATTACGAAAACAACCAGTGGACAAAAGCTGCTGCTCAGTACAAGTTTGTCATTGACAATCCGAACCATTTCCCAGCTGATGACGAGCGCTATGTAGTACTTCTCTACTTTGGCGAGAACTATGCAGAGTCATTGACTTATGCGCAAGAACAATTAAAGAAGAATCCGAAATCTTTCCAGATGCTTCGCATGCAATTCCTTAATGCTGCTGCTTTGGAGAAATATGAGGATGCAGCAAAATATGCTGCTGATTTCTTCGCTTTGCAAGGACAGGATCATTTGTTTACATCAAATGACTATAATACTTATGGAACTGTTCTTGAAAAGGTTGGAAAGCTTGACGAAGCTGTTGCCGCTTATGAAAAAGCAGTTGCTGTAAATCCGGACAAGACGGATTTGTTGAAAGATTTGAGTAGCGCTTATGCGTCGATTGCTGGTGAAGAGACTGATTCTGTGAAACGTGCTGATTTATATTACAAATCTGCCGAGGCTTATCAGAAATTCATCGATAAGGGAGAATATGTGACTAACGACCTTTATGTGCTTGCTGGTAAATATCAGAATATTATTTCAACAGCAGTTGATACGGTGAAGCGTGATGAAGCCTATAAAAAAGGTGTAGAAGTTATTGATCAAGTAATAGCTAAGGTGCCGGATGATTACCGTATTTATCGTCGTAAGGCTCTGCTTGGCTATAATATGGAGCGTGGAAATGCCAAGACTGGACTTGCTCTTGACGCTTATCTAAAAGTAGAGGAGCTTGTGAATAATGATGCAGAGATGGATGCCGAGTCAAAGAAAAGTCTCCTTAATGAGGTTTATGCATATGTAGCTTCATATTATCTTTACAATGATGACGCTGCAACAGCAAAAGCATATTATGAAAAGATGCTTGCGCTTAATCCGGAGAACCAGGCCCTGCGTGATTACATCAGCAAGATGAAAATAGATTAATCGTCTGTTATATGATATTCTTGCAGACGGCTTCCAAAAGGAAGCCGTCTGTTTTATTATAATTGATTGTGGAAAAGTGTGATATTCGGGTAGAATTGAATTATATGAATCTCGTGATTTGGTTTGAATGCGTAATTGTTTGTACTTTTGCAATCCAAAACTGATTTTTCATCTTTGGCATTCTTTTTGCAATGCTTCAAGTAGATATTTATAAAGCGATATGATTAATTTTTTCAAAGAAGATTCTTTTTTGGCAGAGGACGAATCTCCACAGATTTGCTCAATATTGACAGAATTGTCGGATAATTCATCTGGCTCTGAGGAAAAGGAGCTGATCAATTCACATATAATACCAATTCTTGCGTTGAGGAATATGGTCCTTTTTCCTGATGTCGCTATTCCAGTAGCGGTCGGACGTAAGAAATCGTTACGTCTGATAAAAGCTGCTCAAAAATCGAAACGCTTGATTGGTGTGATTTGTCAAAAAGATGCATCCGATGAAGACCCTGGGTTGGAGGGGCTTTATCCTATTGGCGTGATTGCCGAAATCATAAAAGTGCTTGAATTCCCGGATAATTCTACAAATGTGATTTTGCAGGGGAAATACACATTCCATCTTGATGAATTGACCAATAAAAATCCATATTTGAAAGGTAAAGTTTCAATTGTTGAAAACACACTGCCAGAAAAGGATGATAAGGAATTTGATGTATTGGTTTCCGGGTTGAAGGATTTGACCATAAACTTGCTTAATAAGTTAGGTAACAAAGCTAACGAGCTCATATTTGCTATAAAGAATATTGATCATCCGGTACATTTGATTAATTTTTTGTGCACAAATTCTCCGTTAGAGCCAAATGTCAAACAGCGTTTGCTTTCAGAATTGTCGATTAAGCAACGCGCGTATAATTTATACTCGTATCTTAACAGGGAAGCGCAGCTTGTTGCCATTCGTGCTGATATAGAATCAAAAACACAGCGTGATTTGTCAGAACAACAGCGCACTCATTTTTTACAGCAACAAATACGTACTATACAAGACGAGCTTGGCGATAGTGAAGCGCAGGAAATTTCTGATCTTTATCAGCGTGCATCAAATAAGAAATGGGATGACAATGTACAGGCTGTGTTTGATAAAGAAATGAAGAAGTTAGAGAGAGTGCAGCCTCAGTCGCCTGATTTTTCTGTTCAATATTCGTATATTGAAACATTGCTTGATTTGCCGTGGAATGAATATACGACTGACAATTTCAACTTGCAGAATGCGGAAAAACAGCTAAATAAAGATCACTATGGTTTGGAGAATGTAAAAGACAGGATTTTGGAGCAACTTGCCGTGCTTAAATTGCGTGGAGATATGAAGGCTCCGATATTATGCCTTTACGGACCTCCAGGAGTGGGGAAGACTTCTCTTGGTAAATCCATAGCAGATGCTTTGCATCGTAAATATGTAAGAATATCGCTTGGCGGTCTTCACGATGAAGCGGAGATACGTGGGCATAGAAAGACATACATCGGCGCAATGCCAGGAAGAATCATACAAGGATTGATAAAATGTGGAAGCTCTAATCCTGTTTTTGTGCTTGATGAGATAGACAAGTTGGGCCAGGATTTTAAGGGAGACCCGGCATCGGCTTTGCTTGAGGTACTTGATCCTGAGCAGAACAGTCATTTTCACGATAATTATGTCGATGTTGATTACGATTTATCTCATATTCTGTTTATTGCAACAGCCAATACTCTTTCTACATTGTCACAGCCGTTGCTGGACCGTATGGAGGTCATCGATATTACTGGTTATATTCTTGAAGAGAAGGTTGAGATTGCGCGTCGCCATTTAGTGCCTAAACAACTTGCGGAACACGGGTTTTCAGCAAAAGAAGTTAATTTTACAAAGCAAGCGATTGCAAAGATTGTTGAATCTTATACACGTGAATCCGGAGTGCGGCAATTAGAAAAGAAAATAGCGAAAGTGTTGCGTAGGATTGCCCGATTGAAAGCTGGTGGGAAGGAGTACCCCAAGTCAATCACTCCCGACAATCTTAAGGGCTTCTTAGGAATGGAAGAGTTCTCTTCGGATAAATATGAAGGGAATGATTTTATCGGTATTGTCACGGGATTGGCTTGGACTGCTGTGGGTGGCGAAATTTTGTTCATTGAATCATCATTGGCAAAAGGGAAAGGTGAAAAGCTTACTCTTACAGGTAATTTGGGTGATGTGATGAAAGAGTCTGCCATAATTGCATTACAATACCTGAAGGCTAATTGTATGCGTTACGATATCGATCCGGATGTCTTTGAAAATACGACAGTGCATATACATGTCCCGGAAGGAGCTATCCCTAAGGATGGACCATCGGCAGGTATCACTATGGTTACTTCGCTTGCTTCATCTTTTACGAGGAGGAAAGTTAAGGATCATATAGCGATGACTGGTGAAATCACATTACGAGGAAAAGTGCTGCCAGTCGGAGGTGTTAAAGAAAAGATATTGGCGGCTAAGCGGGCAGGAATTACGGATATAATCATTTCATATGAAAATAAAAAAGATATCGAGGAGATAAAACCTATTTATCTGAAAGGTCTGAATTTTCATTATGTGAAAACTATCGACGAAGTGCTTGATTTGGCATTAATAGCGCCTGACAGGAACTGAATTCGTCTTTAATTAGAATTATGAGGAATCATATTTTTATATGATTTCTCATTTTTATTTTATTGGGACAACAAGCATTGGTATGTCTGTATGGAATAATATCCTATGTGCTATGCTTGGATTGAATAATCTTGTGAATATGTTTCTTTTTTTGTTCGGGATTACTACCATTTCGATTTCGTTTTGTTTAAGGAACAATTCGAAATTATTTAAAAAGTCAGTTTCGTCAAATAATTTATATTTAAATTTGGTTTGAGGATATTGATTGTTGCAATATTCATACATGGCATTCATTCTTTCTGTGACGAATTTTTCACGTTTGTTTATTACGTGTATTAATGAAATTGTCACATTGGCAGCATCAAAATGTTGTATGAACACATCAAGCGACAGCAAATCCTGTTGCTCCAGATTGCAATAGAAAATTATGCTTTTCATTTGTCCGGTATCTGTTATCGCTATCCCTTCAGGTATTACGAACATCGGGAATTTAACGGAATCGAGTACTTCAGCGGTTACACTACCGATTAAGTCTTGTTCTTTTTTATGTTTTCCGCGTGTTCCCATTACGATTAATTCTGGTTCGGAATTTTTTGCATATTCAAGAATCGCGGTCTCTGGTATCCCTTCTAACACTTCACATTTAAAAGGTACATTCGGCAGTTTGCTTTCTGCAATGTCGTTTTCAATCGTTTTTTTGAATTCGAGCATCTGTTCTTTTGCCCGTTTCCCTTTATTTTTGAATCGTTCAATTATTCCGGAAGGGTCTTTCCGATTAAAATCTAATGGTAATGATCCGGAATAATTATGTCCGATGTATGAATTCAATATTACAACAGAGAAATTGCGTTTCTTTGCATAATGGAATCCTACTTCACAAGCTTTTGACGAATACTCTGAGAAATCTACAGGAACTAAAACCACCGGATTTCTCTTTTTCTTGCAGACATTCTCTTGTGATATGGATGTGGTGGAATCGATTAGTTGCAAAGCGTGTGGCAAGTCTTTTTCTTCTACGCACAATCTCACTCCCGAAGATATCAAAGGTTGTTGCCGGCTTATGTTTTCGACAACAACCTTGATTCCCTCTTGCTCTAATATATTTTTAAGTATTATGGCTTTTTCATAAGAATAGGTAGCCAGTGTCACCATTTTATCAGTTGCCATACCTAAAAATATAAATTGTTAAAACTGTTATTTCTCGTTTTGTTCTTTAAGGATTTCCAAAGCCATATCGTATATCAGCGTATCGTCAAGAACGACAATGCCTCCATCTGGTCCTGGCTCTATGTGTAATCCGCAATTTTTGCCAAATGAGTAATTTGTCCCACCGAAATAGTTTCTAACAGTTTGAACATTCACATTCAGACGGTCGGCAATTTTATGCATCGAACCATCTGGCAGACTGTCTTTTATGCGACGAAGTTCATTAAATGAAATAGTTTTAGACATGATACTATAATTTTAAAACAGTTAATAAATCACGTTGTTTTTTAAGATGATATAAATTTACGCCTTATTAATTTAATGTGCAAATTTTATCAAAGGGAAAAATTTATGTTTTACAACATATATGTAAAATATCTGGTTCCCACCTTAATTAATATATTAATATATAAG
>JADIMC010000046.1 GCA_017694955.1 Candidatus Limisoma faecipullorum | reverse complement strand
GACAGGGTATATTCTATCAGAATGAACGTGCGGCCGTAAGCGCAAGCATCCTTTATAACCGTATCGGCAAGCGCTTGGTTGGTGTAGGGCGCGAAATGGGGATGATGGAAGGAGAGTCGGTGAAGATTCCTGATTCTTACGAAATGCCACGCAATCAGATAGACTTGAACGTGTCGAAAAAATTCGGCAAGGGCTTTGAGATTAAATTATCGGTGCGTGACTTGCTTGGAGAGAAAGTCAGTTTCAAGCAATTCGACGATATAACGCGCAAGGACGGAACGACGGTTACAGTAGAAGAAGTCACAAAACAGTTCCGTCCAGGGCGCAATTTCAACCTCTCGTTATCATATGATTTTTAACGTGAAACACAATTTGATTAAAATAGTTATTAACCAATTTACAAGATTTGAAAAAATGAAGAAGAATTTTCTTGGCAGCAAAATGATTTGCTTTATGCTTTCAGCTGCGGCTTTGACTACTTTCTCGGCTTGCGATGATGAAGAAAACACTCCGCAAGAGACGGATGGCGGCCTGAAGGTGATTACTGAAATCGTAACCGATGGCAATGTCATTGGCAATGGAGACCAGGAAGTGGTGTTTAAAGGCAAACAGACTATTGCTAAGGGCACTTATGTGTTGAAAGGTTGGGTGTATGTTGCCGATGGCTCTGAATTGACAATAGAGCCAGGAACGGTTATACGTGGTGATAAGCAGACAAAGGCTGCGTTGATTGTTGAGCGTGGTGGTAAGATTTTTGCAGAAGGAACAGCTAACGAGCCTATCGTTTTCACTTCTAATGAGGCTGCAGGACAACGCCGTCCGGGTGACTGGGGCGGACTGATTCTTTGCGGTAACGCTGTTAACAACCAGCGGGAGCAGCAGATAGAGGGAGGTCCGCGTTCTTTCCATGGTGGTAATAATGATGCTGACAATTCAGGCGTGCTGAAATATGTGCGTATCGAATTTGCCGGTTATCCATTTGAGAAAGATAAGGAAATCAACGGACTTACGCTCGGCTCGATAGGTAGTGGCACTACAATCGATTATGTGCAGGTTTCTTATAGCAACGACGACTCGTTTGAATGGTTCGGCGGTACGGTGAATTGCAAGCATCTTGTGGCATTCAAAGGCTGGGATGATGATTTCGATACTGATAACGGTTTCTCAGGCAAAGTGCAATATGCTCTTTCTGTACGCGATTCGCGCATAGCGGATACTTCTCAATCAAACGGCTTTGAATCTGATAACTGCGCTGATGGCTCGCAAGTGTCGCCATATACAACAGCAACTTTCTCCAACGTCACTTTCTTCGGTCCGAAATATGTTGACGCAAGTTTCGAGAACACAACCGACTACATCAATGCCGGCAGTATGAATCCTAACAACGGCTCGGCACTCGGACGGTTCCAGTCGGCAATGCAGATACGCCGCAGCAGCCGTTTGAATTGCATCAACTCGCTTGCAGTAGGTTTCCCTATCGGACTCATAATCGATGGCGAGAAAGGCAACACTCAGGAGATGGCATCGAACGGCACCGTCAAATTGCAGAATGTATGGTTTGCAGGAATGGATGTTACCGGTACCGATGCCAACAAGTTGTATGACGATTATTTGGTTACAGGTTACGATGACGAAAAGAAGCCGATTGTTGACAACACTAAAGAATCTCTGTCTTCTACATTCTTCAAGAGCGGAGCAGGAAACCGTATTGCAGAAGTTTCTGACTTGATGCTTACTGGCAATAGCCTTGTCAAAGGCCTGAACATCAACTTTATGCCTTCAGCAGGCAGCCCGTTGGTTTCCAGTGCTTCATTCAGCGGTTTCAGCGGTTTCGATGCCGTAAGTTATGTGGGTGCATTCGGTACTGACAACTGGCTTGCCGGTTGGACTAATTTCGACCCGGAAAACACTGCTTACTAAAGGTAGAAATACTCGTAATATATTGTTGATCCCTATCATGTTTGTGAGGTGTGCCAAAATCTGGTACACCTTTTTGCTTGTGAAATACTACAATAAAAAGCAGGAGACTACGTTAAATATAAATGCAGAATTTCGGATTAAAATGGGCAAACATTTGATTCATATCGTGCTTTTTGCGGCGATTGTCGCTCTTTCTGGTTGCAACAACGCCAAGTTGTCGGTAGCTGAGGAGCAGTACGCCCGCGGAGAGTACTACGACGCTTCGGTCACATATAAGAAAGTGTATAATAAGCTGCGTGCAAAGGAGGAACGTCCGTTGCGAGGGCAGGTGGCCTACAAGATGGGTCTGTGCTACCGGTTGCTGAATATGTCGTCGCGTGCCTCGGCTGCGTTCCAGAATGCCTTGCGTTACGAATATCCCGATTCCACGGCATATCTTTATCTTGCACAATCGCAACATCGAGAGGGAAAATATGCCGCTGCCATAAAGAATTACGAGCAGTACCGTTCTTTCATCCCAAAGGATGATTCTCTGGCGATAATAGGCATTGAAGGATGTCGTAATGCGTTGATATGGAGGGAGTCGCCGACACGTTATGAGGTGAAGAACGCTAAATTGTTCAATTCGCGTCGTGCGGATTTCTCTCCTATGTATTTTGGGACTGACAACGACCAGCTTTATTTCTCATCGACAACGGAGAAAGCGACCGGTGACAAAAAAAGCGAGATAACCGGAATGAAGAACGCCGACATATTTTTTGCAAAGAAGAACGAGAACGGTCAGTGGGAGCGTCCGGAGCCGGTAGAGGGGGAGTTGAATACGGAATTTGACGAGGGGATTATGTCGTTCACCCCTGATTGGCAGACGATGTATCTGACAAAGGCCCGGCGCGAGGAAAACGCTAACACTTCAGTGGAGATATTCACATCTTCGAGGTCGGACGCCTCATGGAGTGCGCCTGTGAAATTCGAGATAACGGCAGATACGATATCCACGTACGGGCATCCTGCCGTGTCGCCCGATGGCGAATATTTGTATTTTGTGAGCAATATGCCGGGAGGCTATGGCGGTAAGGACATTTGGCGCATCTCGTTGAAGGAGCGTCAGGGGTCGCTGATGAATCTTGGACCTGACATCAATACTGCCGGTGACGACGATTTTCCGTATGTACGTGCCGACGGGACGCTGTATTTTTCATCCGACGGGCATCCGGGAATGGGTGGGCTCGACATATTCAAGGCTGTGAGCACGGGTGAGAATACGTGGAGAATCGAGAATATGCGGAATCCTATAAATTCTGCCGGCGACGATTTCGGAATCACTTTCGGAGACGGTGAAGAGGGCTTCTTCAGCTCCAACCGCGGCGACGCGCGTGGATATGACCATATTTATAGTTTCATACTTCACCCCATACGTGTGACGATAGAGGGGATGGTGATGGACAAGGATGAGGAGCCGGTCAGGAATGCAATAATACGTATCGTCGGCAATGACGGGTCGAATCAGAAAGAAGTGGCTCGTGATGACGGTTCGTTCAGTTTTGAGCTTGACCGAGGGGTGCGCTACGTGATGCTTGCAGGTGCTAAGGGATATCTTAACCAGAAGCAGGAATTCGTGTCTGATACTACACGCGAGGATGCTGAGTATTGGGTTGATTTCATATTGCCGGCAATCAATAAGCCGCAAGTCGTGGAAAACATTTTCTATGACTTTGACAAGGTTGATTTGCGTCCGGAGTCGGTTACTGCTTTGGATGAGCTTGTGAAGGTTCTGGAGGACAATCCGAATGTGACGATTGAAATGGCTTCGCATGCCGACCGTAAGGGCAGTGACGAGTACAATATGCGCTTGTCGCAACGGAGGGCGCAGTCGGTGATTGATTATCTCGTGTCGAAGGGTATAGATGAAGCAAGGCTGCAGCCGCACGGTTATGGGGAGTCGCGTCCTAAAACTGTGACCAAGCGCATTGCGCGGCTTTATCCTCAATTCAAGGAAGGTGATACTCTGACTCCGGAATTTATCGAGAAACTGTCGCCGGAGGACCAGGAAGCAGCCGATCAGATAAACCGTCGTACGGAATTTCAGGTGCTTTCTTTGACGTACAATATGGATTGATATGGCAACATCCGATGATGAGAAATATATGCGCCTTGCATTGGCTGAAGCTGAAGCGGCCGTTGTTGCCGATGAAGTTCCTGTCGGGGCGATAGTGGTGTGCAACGGCAGAGTGATAGCGCGTGCCCATAATCTTACGGAGTCATTGACTGATGTGACTGCCCATGCGGAGATGCAGGCTATTACTGCGGCAGCCGCTGCTCTTGGGGGGAAATATCTCACAAGTTGCACGCTCTACGTCACTGTAGAGCCGTGCCTGATGTGTGCCGGCGCATTGGCTTGGAGCCAGATGGAACGCATCGTGTATGGCGCATCCGATGATAAGCGCGGCTATCACACGATGTGTTCCAATCCGTTCCACCCTAAGACCAAAGTAGAAGGCGGTGTGCTTGCGGAAGAATGTGCTGCTTTGATGAAAGCCTTTTTCCGAAACAAGCGTTAGTTTTCTGGATTACGTTATCAGTGTCAAATGCCATTACAGATACGGGCTTTTGCTGATAGGATTTCATATTCAGACTGTCCGTGCTGTGCAAAATTGTGTTGTCAATTACGAATGTTTGTTACAAAGCTTCGGCAGGTGGTAGAAAAATTGTAAATTCGTCCGATATTATGAATAGAAGATGGAAGTAAGAACCATATTGTTATCGTGTGTGTTTTTCATAACGGCTTTTCAGTCGTTATGGGCTGGCGATTTGGTTATAATGCATACCAACGACACCCATGGGAATATGGTGCCGGAACGGAAAAAGGATTTTGGCGGCGTGGAACGCCGTAAGGTGCTTATTGACAGCATACGCGGCGCTGAGCGTAACATTTTGCTCGTGGATGCAGGTGATGATGTGCAGGGATTTCTGTATTTCACGCTGTATAAAGGCGAGGTGGAATATGAGGCGATGAACCGTATGGGATATGATTTTACTGTTCCGGGCAATCACGAATTCGACAACGGTATGCAGGCTCTTGCCGACAATTACAGCCGTCTTAATGCCGTGAAATTGTGTGCCAATTATGATTTCTCTGGTACTCCTGTGGAAGGTCTGACTCAGGAATATGCAATAAAGGAATATGAGGGCAGGCGTATAGCTCTGATAGGTGTGGGCTGTCAGCCGAAGGGTATGATTGCTCCCGAATGCTGTGAAGGTATGGTGTATAGTGATGCGGTTAGCGTAGCCGACAGTGTGGCTGGAATGCTTAAAAGTCAAGGCAGCGCAGATTATGTCATCGTGGTTTCCCATTTGGGCTATGAAGTTGACCGTCCGGAGTTGCCGTCTGACAGTATTCTTGCAGTGACGAGTCGAAACATCGACTTGATAATCGGCGGGCATACGCACACGGTGATTGACCCATCTGCGACGGATTGCCCGAGATACGTGTTTAAAAATAGAGACGGCAAGTATGTGATGATAGCGCAGACTGGAAAGTGGGGAGAATATCTTGGCAAGATAACAATCGACTTAGACAATCTGAACGATTTGCCGCAATATGAGCTTTTCCCGGTTGACAGCCGTTATGATGGGCGCTACGACGCGGATTTCTCGGCTTGGCTGCAGGAATATACCGACGGTGTGGAAGAGCTGAAGCACGAGGTGATAGGCCGTTCGGCGGCGGCATATGATGCCGGGGAGATGAATCCTCTGTCGAACTGGGTGGCAGATGCCGTGTACGATATTGCTGCAAAGCTTACTGACAAAAAGATAGATTTGGCGATAATCAATAAGGGAGGAATACGCCAGCCATTGCCCGAGGGTGATGTCTCGCTGGGACTTGTGCTTACTATGTTGCCTTTCACTAACAGTGTTGTCGTTATGGAAATTGACGGGAAGTCGCTTCAGGAAGGCCTGGACGTTATGGCTGGCCGCGGAGGTGATGCCGTTAGCCGGCAAGTGTGTGCTGGAATGAAAGGCGGAAAGGCCGTTGATGTGATGATAGACGGCAAACCTTTGGAGCCTGACAAGACATATACGGTGGCGACAATCGATTATCTTGCAAATGGTGGCGACAATATGGCATCATTTGCTGAAAAGGGTAAGGTGGTGGCACGGAGTGAAGAACAATTAAAAAACGACATAATAAACCATATCAAACAACTTACAATTGCTGGAGAGGCTATTATGCCTGACACAGCGGTTAGAATGAAAAAAATCAATTGAACATGAAGAAACGTGTATTGGTGGCATCTTTGTTTTGCCTGTTTGCTGCACAGGCAGTTATTGCCCAACGGTCTGTCTCTGCTGGATATTCCGATCCGGCGGCTTCACATTGGGTTGACAGTGTATTCAATAGTATGAATGCCGAGCGGCGTGTGGGGCAAGTGATTGCACAGGTGGTCAATCCCCGTAATCTTAGTGCGGCGAAGTCTGAAGTGAAGCTCTTAGTGGAGAAATATAACATAGGCTTCATATATTTTTCGGAAGGGACTACTGAGAACCATGCGGAATTGGCTAATTATGTCAATTCTTTGTCGAAGACTCCTGTAATAGTCGGTCTTGATGGAGAATGGGGACTTTCTATGCGTATGGACGGCACTCCTCGTTTCCCGAAGAATATGACACTTGGAGCTGTGCAGGACGACCGTCTGCTTTATGACTATGGAAGAGAAATGGCTGCGGAATGCCGGATGGTGGGCGTGAATCTGAATTTTGCGCCTGCAGTTGATGTCAATAGCAATCAAAAAAATCCTGTAATAGGTACTCGCTCGTTTGGAGAGGATCCGCAGAATGTGGCAAGGAAAGCTGTCGCTTATGCAAAAGGTTTGGAGGACAACGGAGTGATTTCGTCAGCAAAGCATTTCCCTGGACATGGCGATACGCATGAGGATTCCCATAAGACCTTGCCGGTGGTGAATCGCTCGCTTATTGATTTGCAAACTACTGATTTGATTCCTTTCAGAAGTTATATACGTGCCGGTTTGTCGGGCGTGATGGTGGGTCATCTCAATGTGCCGGTATTGAAAACGGGTAATCTTCCTTCATCGCTTTGTGAGCAAGTTGTTACAAAATTGCTGAAGAACGAGATGGGTTTCAACGGGTTGGTCTTTACCGACGCGTTGGCTATGAAAGGTGCCAGGGTGGATGGTAAACCCAACGGGCTGCTTGCATTGAATGCCGGTGCCGAAGTGCTTCTGGAGCCTTATAAGCTTGCCGACAATTTCGATGCGATGGTGGCTGCATACAGCAAGGGTGGAAAGGAGAAATCCGTAATTGATGCTGCCTGCAAGAAAATACTTCGATATAAATATGCTGTCGGTCTGGATAATTATAAGCCGGTTGATACGAAAAACCTTAATTCGCGCATTAATTCTGTCAATGCGGAATTGGTAAACCGCAAATTGTTTGCGGCGGCTATAACAGTGCTTAAGAATGATTCCGACATATTGCCGTTGAAGGGGTTGGACAAGACTGTGAGCGTTGTTGCTCTCGGTGCTGCTGCGGACAATAGATTCTCTCAAATATGCCGTTTATATACAGATGTTAAGCGCTATGCTATGAACAATGACAATTCATCGGATGTGATAGAACAGGTGAAGCAATCGTCGAAGGTGATTGTGGCTGTTTTCAAGAACGATTTGACGACGGCTATGAATCTTGACCGCATAATCCTTGATTGCGGTGCTGAAAAGGTTGTGCCAGTGTTCTTCGTTTCTCCTTATGCGTTGTCGAGATACAGTGGCTCCATATCGCTTTGTAATACGGCAGTGCTGGCTTACGAGACAGAGCCACTTGCTCAGGAATATGCTGCGCAGGCTGTGTTTGGCGGCATAACGGTTTCCGGACGCATACCGGTTACGGTTGAAGGTGTTGCAGAATGCGGTGACGGTGTTACAATCCATGCTTCACGTCTTGGATACGGAATGCCGGAAGAAGTGGGATTCGATGAAAGTCTTGCCCTTGGTATCGATTCGCTTGCCAATCTCGGAGTGGAGAAGGGAGCTTTCCCGGGATGCCAAGTGCTGGTGGCGCATAAAGGGAAAATCGTGTTTAATAAGAGTTACGGCTTTACTGATTTGACAAAAGATTATAAAGTGAACGGAAATACGATTTACGACCTTGCCTCTGTGTCGAAAGCTACTGGTACACTCTCTGGAATAATGAAGGCTGTTGACGAAGGACTGATGTCGGTTGACGCAAAGCTCGGCAATTATACGAAAGTGCTTGCCGGAACTCCTAAGGGGGATTTGCTTATACGCGATTTGCTGTATCATGAGACGGGTATGCCGGCGGCTCTTAATGTATATCAGATAATGACTGATTCTACAAGCTATAAGGGAGCGCTTGTCGCTGGCAAGAAGCAGCCGGGTTACAGCCGTTATGCCGGCGGTGGCTATATCAACGATGACGCCAAGATAAGGCGCGACATCACTTCTGCAAAGAAGACGAAGGATTTCGATTACCAGATAGGCAAGAATCTGTTTGTCGGAAAAATCACTTACGACACGATAATGAACATCATTCATAACCAGCCATTACGTGCCGACCGTGATTATCTTTATAGCTGTCTTAATTTCTGTATGCTTGCCGAAGCTGAGCAGAACGTTACGGGGATGAGACACGATAAGTGGGTGTATGACAATATATTCCATCGCCTTGGCGCATATCGCTCGGTTTACCGCCCGCTTGATTATTATTCGGCTTCGGAGATAGCGGCTACCGAATATGAGGGATATATGCGTGAATGTACGGTGAAAGGCTCTGTGCACGATGAGACGGCGGCATTTTCAGGTGGCATACAGGGTAATGCCGGATTTTTCTCGAATGCCAATGATTTAGCTAAGTTGTGCGGTATGTGGCTTAATGGCGGTATGTACGGCGGGGAGCAGATATTGTCGGAAAAGACCGTAAAACTGTTTACTGAATCGAAGAGTCCTAATTCTTTCCGCGGCTTGGGTTTTGACAAGCCGAATATCGAGGAACCCGACTATTCATCGGTATGCGAAGAAGCGGACCCGTCGGTTTACGGTCATACGGGATTCACCGGCACGAGCTTCTGGGTTGATCCGAAGAACGATTTGATTTACATATTCCTTTGCAACCGTGTTTGTCCGACGCGCAATAATCCTGCGTTTGGAGAGGTTGGCGCACGGTTCAAGATTTTCAGCGTGATTTATAATTCGCTTGGCATAAAGAAAAAATAAATACGGAATGATATGAATGCAGCCGTTGTTTCAGTGAATGTTGATTCACTGTTCAGCGGCTGTTTTTTTGTGTGATATTCTGTTGTGAATGCTTTTTGCGCATTAAGCGGATTTTGCATAACTTTGCAGTCTATAGATAGTTGTAAATAATAGAACGTATGTCGAAGATTTATAGATTGTTGGTTACAGTGGTTGTCTTTGCCGCTGTGAGGTTTGTGACGGCGGCAGAAATCCCGGCCGGGTATTATGACGGGATAGAGGGATTGACCACGTCTTCCTTGAAGACCAAATTGCATGAGATTATACGTAATCATAGTACGAACAGTTATAGTGGACTGTTTGCCCGGTCTTTCATCTATACGGATGTGCGCGATGATGGCACGTGGTGGGATATGTATTCTGATATCGACAGATATGTGCGTGTCAACGGCAATATCGAGTGGGATGGGATGAATCGTGAGCATAGTTTCCCGAAAAGTTGGTGGGGAGGTGATACGAATGTTCCCGAATATACCGACTTGAATCATCTTTATCCGGCCGATGGTGATGCTAATGGAAAGAAAAGCAACTATCCTCTTGGTGAAGTTGACCCGTCGGGTGTAATTTTCGACAATGGAGTCTCTATGGTGGGCTCGCCTGTGAACGGTCAGGGCGGAGGCGCTACACGTGTGTTCGAACCTGCCGATGAGTATAAGGGCGATTTTGCCCGCACTTACTTCTATATGGTGACATGCTATCAGAATGACACGTGGAAATATCAATATGTCGCAAGACAGGGGACTTATCCCACGTTGCAGGGATGGGCAATCGATTTATTGCTGAAATGGCATCGTGAAGACCCTGTATCGCAAAAAGAAATTGACCGTAACGAGCAGGTTTACCGTTTGCAGTACAATCGCAATCCTTATATAGATTTTCCGGAGATTGCCGAATATGTATGGGGGGAAATGATGGGTAAGCCGTTTGTTTCCGGTGAGCTTCCGCCTATAGGTGAGGGTATGCTTATCACTCCGGAGAATAATTCCACAATCGACTTTGGCAGTGTGGTTGAAGGCAAGAGCCGTACGGTTACATTGCCGATACGTGGCTCAGTGACCGAAGATTTGTCGGTCACGCTTACGGGCGCTTCTCGTGAAGAGTTCTCGATTCCCGTGACTTCCGTTGACTGGAGGGATATCAATAGTGAAGATGGGTATGGGCTCGAAATCACATATACTCCAAAGGAAGCAAGCGGCAGCGAGGCTAAGTTGTTGCTCTATGACGGTGGATTGCAAGGGGTGACAAGTTATACCATAACACTTAGGGGCAACGGCGTGGAAATGCCTGTATTCGACCGCCCTGTCGCTACCGACGCCACGGATGTCACAACAACAGGATTCAGGGCAAACTGGCTTGTTCCGTCGAATCCGGATGTGATTGATTGTTATGTGGTTAATTTCTCTGAATATTTGAATGGCAACCGTAGGGACTTCTCGCTTTATACGGAAGATAATACTCCGTATCTTGATTTTACAGAGGTTGTCAGTGGCGCCAATTACAGTTATACGGTCCAGTCGGTCCGCTATGGCGAGATGTCGCCGGAATCGAATGTCGTGAATGTTGATTTCTCAGGCGGAGTCGCCGGTTTGGAAAGCGATGCTGCTTTATTTGTATTTGCCGCTGGTGGCGGAATAATCTTGGAGAGTGCTGTCGTGCATACTGGCGTTACGGTTGTTGATATGGCAGGGCGTGTTGCTGTCGTGCTGCCTGAATTTTCGGGAAGGCGCTTTGTCGCTTTGCCAGCCGGGGCATATTTGGTGTATAGCGACCAATTGTGTAGTCCTGTGAAAATTATGGCAGGTTTTTAATTGCGTTTTTTTGATTGGGAGTTGAAAATTTTGTAATTTTGTAAGCCTTATCGTAGCCGGTCGTCATCGGTTGTCAGACGGCATTCTTTAAGCGTTAAGGCGGTAAATAATAGATTATGGCAGAACAAGAAAATTATAGCGCGAGCAACATTCAGGTGCTCGAAGGTTTGGAAGCTGTGCGTAAACGCCCGGCTATGTATATAGGGGACACTGGCCCCAAAGGTTTGCATCATTTGGTTTATGAGGTTGTTGACAACTCTATCGACGAGGCTCTTGCCGGATATGCCACACATATTGAGGTGACTATTGGCGAGGACAATTCCATAACGGTTGTCGATAACGGTCGAGGCATCCCGGTTGACAAGCACGAGAAGCTTCATAAGTCGGCATTGGAAGTGGTGATGACGGTGTTGCATGCCGGTGGTAAGTTCGACAAGGGGTCTTATAAGGTTTCTGGAGGTCTGCATGGCGTGGGCGTGTCGTGCGTCAACGCTCTTTCCTCATATCTGCGTGCAGAGGTAAGACGTGACGGTAGCATCTATATGCAGGAATATGCCTATGGACATCCTAAAGGTCCGGTTGAAAAGATTGGAGCTACCGGGGAGACTGGAACGAAAGTGCTTTTCAAACCGGATCCTACAATCTTTACGGAGACTACGGAATACAACTACGACACGCTTGCAAAGCGTCTGCGCTATTTGGCTTATTTGAATGCCGGCATACATCTGACGCTTACCGATATGCGTGTGAAGGACGCTGAAGGCAATCCGAAGAGCGAGATATTCTATTCAGAGGAAGGCCTTAGGGAGTTTGTCCGCTACATAGACGCTAATAAGGAGCATCTCATCGACGATATAATATATATCAACACGGAGCGTCAGGGCATACCTGTTGAGGTGGCTTTGACGTACAACACTTCGTTCAACGAGAATGTGTTCTCGTTTGTCAACAATATTGACACTGTTGAGGGGGGTACGCATGTGACGGGTTTCCGCCGCGGTCTTACAACCACTCTGAAGAAATATGCCGAGGATGCGAAGTTGCTCGATAAATTGAAAATAGAGATTTCAAGCGACGATTTCCGTCAGGGGTTGACCGCCGTCATCTCGGTGAAAGTGCTTGAGCCGCAGTTTGAAGGTCAGACAAAGACGAAGCTTGGCAACAACGAGGTGATAGGCGCGGTGCAGACTGCTGTGAGCGAGACGCTCAGGAATTATTTGGAGGAGCATCCGCGTCAGGCAAAGACAATCGTGGATAAGGTTGTGCTTGCCGCTACGGCACGCCATGCGGCAGAGAAAGCCCGTCAGCAGGTGCAGCGCAAGTCGCCGCTTTCTGGAGGAGGGCTTCCTGGCAAGCTGACTGATTGCTCGTCGCGCGTGGCTGAGAATTGCGAGCTGTTCCTTGTCGAGGGTGATTCGGCAGGCGGGTCTGCAAAGCAGGGCCGCGACCCGAAATATCAGGCCATATTGCCGTTGCGTGGTAAGATTCTTAATGTGGAGAAGGCTATGGAGCATAAGGTGTTCGACAGCCAGGAGATAACCAACATATTCAAGGCTCTTGGTGTCACTATCGGTACGCCGGAAGACAGCACCGCCCCGAATATCAGCAAACTGCGCTACCATAAGATTATCATTATGACCGATGCCGATGTCGATGGCGCACATATAGCCACGTTGCTTATGACGCTGTTCTTCCGTCGTATGCGTCCGATAATCGAGAACGGTTATCTCTATCTTGCAACTCCGCCGTTGTACAAGTGCAGCAAAGGCGACAAGGAACGCTATTGCTGGGACGACAAGCAGCTCAGCGACGCCATTATGGAGCTTGGCAAGGGCGATGAGAAGAACGTTAAGGTGCAGCGGTATAAAGGTTTGGGAGAGATGAACGCCGAGCAGCTATGGGAAACCACTATGGATCCTGAAAATCGTATCTTGAAGCAAATCACGATTGCAGATGTGGCTGATTGCGACCGTGTATTCTCAATGCTGATGGGTGAGGATGTGGCGCCCCGCCGCGAGTTTATCGAGGAGAATGCTTTGCGCGCTGCAATCGATGCATAAGGCTATTATTGATTGACAAATATAATTGAATCCGGGAGGCTGCGTCAACGGCGCAGCCTCTTTTGTGTTTTTTGATAGGTTTTGCTTACAAATTAGTATCTTTGAGCTATTGAATACAACGACTTTAACATTTTTAGGAGGTTATGTTAGTTGTGATTTGCTTACAAATTAGTATCTTTGAACTATTGAAAACAACAAATGGCGTGAAATCCAGAAAAGACTATATGTTGTGATTTGCTTACAAATTAGTATCTTTGAGCTATTGAATACAACCAAACGTTCAAGGCGTTGACGAAAAATATGGTTGTGATTTGCTTACAAATTAGTATCTTTGATCTATTGAATACAACGTCTTGCTTGCACTCCCGACGTGCTTGCGTGTTGTGATTTGCTTACAAATTAGTATCTTTGATCTATTGAATACAACAACACGAAGGTTATCACCATCTTCAGTTGTGTTGTGATTTGCTTACAAATTAGTATCTTTGATCTATTGAATACAACATAATTAATTCCTGATATATCAACTACTTGGTTGTGATTTGCTTACAAATTAGTATCTTTGATCTATTGAATACAACATAAGGTCGGTAATCGCCGAATCAGGCACTGTTGTGATTTGCTTACAAATTAGTATCTTTGATCTATTGAATACAACGCCTGACTTCTCAACAATACCTTTAGCCTGGTTGTGATTTGCTTACAAATTAGTATCTTTGATCTATTGAATACAACAAAAGATTTTTTCAAAACATTCGAGGTTGTGTTGTGATTTGCTTACAAATTAGTATCTTTGATCTATTGAATACAACTATAAAGTAATTTGGAAACTTCGTCCTCTTGTTGTGATTTGCTTACAAATTAGTATCTTTGATCTATTGAATACAACAAGTTTGTATTTGAAATCGTTAATGCAAGGGTTGTGATTTGCTTACAAATTAGTATCTTTGATCTATTGAATACAACTCTTCTATAATAAGACTAAACTTGTAGAAGGTTGTGATTTGCTTACAAATTAGTATCTTTGATCTATTGAATACAACAATAGGCTCAACAAAAGCCTTGCTTGATTAGTTGTGATTTGCTTACAAATTAGTATCTTTGATCTATTGAATACAACTAGTTATCGGTAACTTTCTTGTCTGCAAGTGTTGTGATTTGCTTACAAATTAGTATCTTTGATCTATTGAATACAACAATACACACATTTTGAATCCGTTAACGTCAGTTGTGATTTGCTTACAAATTAGTATCTTTGATCTATTGAATACAACCTTGCTGCTGGACTCCATAGACCTGAGAGAGTTGTGATTTGCTTACAAATTAGTATCTTTGATCTATTGAATACAACAAAATTCTTATACCAATGTTCCTGGTTGGAGTTGTGATTTGCTTACAAATTAGTATCTTTGATCTATTGAATACAACCACGAGCAACAAAGGAATTATATTCGGATGTTGTGATTTGCTTACAAATTAGTATCTTTGATCTATTGAATACAACCTCGTGAATTCATAAATGGTCTTAATGATGGTTGTGATTTGCTTACAAATTAGTATCTTTGATCTATTGAATACAACTGAGGCAGAATAATCCACACGACCGAATCGGTTGTGATTTGCTTACAAATTAGTATCTTTGATCTATTGAATACAACCAAATAACAATAAAATAAAAAGTATATTCAGTCGTGATTTGCTTACAAATTAGTATCTTTGATCTATTGAATACAACAAGCCCATTATACAGAATAACGGCACGCTGGTTGTGATTTGCTTACAAATTAGTATCTTTGATCTATTGAATACAACTAACCTGCGCATCTGGGGAATAGGTAGTGCGTTGTGATTTGCTTACAAATTAGTATCTTTGATCTATTGAATACAACACGGATACGCTTCTTCAGTTTCCATATCTCGTTGTGATTTGCTTACAAATTAGTATCTTTGATCTATTGAATACAACGATTGCTTCATATATAACCGTGTCACTCTTGTTGTGATTTGCTTACAAATTAGTATCTTTGATCTATTGAATACAACCCTTCAGAACTCTCATAACAACGAACACTGGTTGTGATTTGCTTACAAATTAGTATCTTTGATCTATTGAATACAACATACAAAGTGTCGGCTGTCATTGAGAATGAGTTGTGATTTGCTTACAAATTAGTATCTTTGATCTATTGAATACAACATATTATGTGCAAATGCTTGATATTGCAATAGTTGAAAGATGATTTAGAAACAAAAAAAGAGATTTTTGACAGGAATCGGACACGGTTTTTACCGGAAATTCGATTCCTGATTTTTTAGAACAATTCCAGTTGCACGGCTGTATGCGGTGGCTCTTCCTTTTTGTCACCGCTGAAAATTTCGATTGCGCCGAATTGCTTGTCGGTTATCGACAATATGCAGACCTGTCCGGTTTCCGGAAGAAAAGATTTTACGCGTTTGATATGCACTGTCGCATTTTCCCAACTCGGGCAATGGCGCATATAGATGGAATATTGGAACATAATGAAACCGTCGCTGATCAATTCCTTCCGGAATTTAGCAGCAGCCTTGCGTTGCTTTTTAGTCTCTGTCGGGAGGTCGAAAAATACAAGTACCCACATAATACGGTATTCATTCAGGCGTTCCATAATTTCAGAATTCTGGATAGGCGATTAACCGGGATTCTCCGCTGTAGCATCTGTAAAGTGAAGCTGTCGTTGTGGAAACGGCGGTCATAAGCGGACTGCGTTTGCCATTGATATTAACGTCTAATGATGGTATTTCGAGAAGTTCCGCTTTCAGCTGTTTGTTGAGTTCAGAAAAGTCGGAGTAACGCCGTGTTATGGAATGTACGAGTTTATCTACAAATGGCCGATAGGGTTCCATAATGTCGTCGGCAAGGCAATAGGCATTGTAGCGGTTGCGGTGATGGATGCCGAATGTAGGCAATAGTCCGCTTGCCACAAGAGCCCGTGCCACGATTGCCCTGAGTATTGCATATCCGTAGTTCAACAGATTGTTAGGCGGAATCCCTTCACGATAGCGCACGAATCCGTCGATTTCTCCAAACAGCGATTTCCAATAGTAGGCAGCCGCTCGTGCCTCAAGATTGCCGGTATCTCCGCTTTTCACGTCTGCAGCCCACGCTTTCATGCATCCTGTCTCACAGTCCGTGCATTGCGCCAGCACTGCCGCTTGGTTCGTTATCTTACGTTTCACTGTTTGTTGCCACAGCTGTTTTTTCAATGGTGCGGATGCTTCAATCTGATATTTGAAGCGTTCGCTTTGGGTGGTATTGCCTTCAAGTGGCAACATCAGTCCTGTTGGCAGGCTTTGCTCGTTGCAAGTTATTATGGCACAGTTGCTGTCAAGCAAAGCACTCAGCAGAGCGGCTGTGATTGTGATTTGCTTATGGTCGATAATCACAACGCCTATGTCCTCTATCGGGCGTGTGGCAGCATACTCTTTCTTGAATTGAGGACTGACGGTGGCATTCTTTTCCACTTCCGGCAGGCGGATAACCAATTGCCTGTTGCTTAGTGAAAGATATGCTGGATTGCCAAAATAAAGGGTACGTTTTAGCATAGCGGTATGAAAATTAGAAGCCACTTTTCCCTTTGTGCAGAAAAGTGGCTTACGGTTAATGTTGATTAAAGTGTTTTAGTTGTCAATAATGAGATATTGCCGAGCCGGTCAATCTTTATTGGTATGCAGATTGATTTTATGCTTTCTCCTGTTAATGCGAATTCTAATTTGTTTAATGCATTAAATTCGATACCATTTTCAATAGGATAGGCAATTTGTGCAGGAATAAAATAACACCTTTTTTCGGTGGCTGACACCATTTTGTAAATCCGTGAATTGTCAATCGGTTCACTAATGATTCCTGATTCCAATTCGTCAGGAGTCGGGACATACACCAAATCGTTTGGCGAAAGGGTGAACAGTAGATTATTGCCTTTTTCATCTTGTTCCGGAACTGGTGGCAGCCCTTGTTTCAACCGTTCTATGACCATATTCAGGGGTATGGTTTGGTAGCTTCGCTCGCCGGAAAAAGATTTATAAATCGCGAAATAAAGATTTGTGCCTTTTGCCGCTTCCACAAACTTTCCTTTTGTTCCGATTTGGAATTTCAAGCCTAATGGTTCGGAGTATCTTACCTTATATATTGGCTGATGAGGTTTCCCATCATTAAGAGTAATGATATTTTCGTTCATACGGCTAATTCCTTCTGGAGAGAACGCAATTTGCGGATCATCACTGTTGGCTGTAAGATGATTTAGTAAAATCTTCCTGACTCCGGCATCGGAAACAGAAGTGTTGATTTTCTTTCGGTCAAAACTTGCATCCAGCGGTTTTCGTATGGCCACTAACGGCTCGTTGGAATCGTTGGTGAAATAATATATGCGTACTTTCTTGACTTTGTCGCCATACGTGTTTTTAAGGATTGAAATTATGCGCTTGTCGTCTTTCCCTTCTGCTTGTAATGATTTTATTACGAACTTTAATTGCTTGTCGATTATCATTTCCGGTTTTGCAACGGCGATTGGCAAATTGACATCCTTTTCTTTACGCACGTTTATTAAGCCGTAATAAGAGTCTTTGTGTAGCGGCTTGCGTATAGCCCATTGGTCGCCTTTTTCTTGTTTGACAAACTGCTTTCTACCGTTGACAAATTTTTGATAGCGGTTTTTAGTTCGGTTGATTATGCGGATGTTGTTTTTGAAGCTGACCGTCATTTTATTTATGGAGGATTGCACGTCTTCCGTGAATGTAGTCCACGGTTTGTTGATTACGAATTTATAGTTTCCGTCTGAATCTGTCTCTTTGTGGCATATCAGATTGCGCAGATCGATGCGCTTGTTCTCGCTTTTAGCTTCCACATTGTTGAGGTAGTTGACTATGTTGCGGTTTGCGCAGGCTATGATGATTGCGTCCATTGCGTGATGGCGGTGGTCGATGCGCTTGGTGGAGAATCCTCGTTTCAGATGGAACGGGACATTGATTCTGAAGAAACGTTTGCCTTCTTCATTGCACCATTCGCCGAAACTGTTGTCGCCGTGCAGCTCATTAAGCCGCTGGAAGCGGGGTGCTATTATGCGGTTCCATACGTCATTGATACCCCATTGGCGTTTCAGCATATCGGTGATTTTTCCGCTGCAAGGTATTACGTTTTTCGATGTTGATTCCTGCTCGTAATTTCCGTTTTCGTCCGTAGTCCGCACTATGTTGGAAAGCAGCTGCATTACGAAACGGCTTATATAGCGTGTGTCGTTGAGCTGGCGTTCGGAGAACGTGTCGGGTATTTCTGTCGCAAGCAGTTTCTTTTTCTTGTTTTCCGGATAGCCGTTTTTTACCAGTTCTTCATATTTGTCGAGTTTCAAAATCTCGGCATTTCGATTTTCTCCCAAAGAGATGATTTTTCCACCACATTCTTTTATGTAATTATAAGCCAGACGCTTGCCTTTGTCTTTGTTGACAGCCGTCTCGCAAATCACTTTGTTTGACAGTGAATCGTCGAAATACAGTGCCTGCGGAATGATGTGCTCTATTTCGTATTCCGGCGTGAAAAGCTTGCCGAGCGGGATTATCCGTCCGGTGTATGGTGAGCGGTATTTCTGTTCGAGCCAGCATTTGTAGCGTATTACGTCGCTGTGTGAAGGGCGCTTCTTTATGTCGCTTTCATTAAAGTTGCGAATTATTGCCGCTATGTCGTCAGGTATGTTTCCTGCTTCTTCAGAAAGCACACATTCTTCGTAAATCCGCAATTTTTCTTGCTGGGATGGAGATTGTGGCCTTACATTTTCTATACCGCAATCAGGATTCAGAAATTCAGTGAGTAAAGCCTTTATCCGAAGATTGGTATTCTCGTTTTCAAGTGCTTTCTGCATTATGCTCTTGCGTTTTTCGGCTGTGTTTTTCATATCACGTCCGAGCTCAACGTGGATTTCGTCGAAATCACCGGTTTTCCGCCAGATGTCGCGGACTGTGCGCAGCGCCTCCAATATGACTTGCTCCACTATGGGATTGTGTAGGGAATGTTGTTTAAACTGTTTTAAAAAGCGGTCGATATCATCTGGAGTGTGCCATTTTGTTGCGTCGGCATTTTCCGAATGGCGGTCATATACGACATAGCTTGCCAAATACATCGGCAGTGATGAAAAATCATCTATGTTTCTCAGATTAGCTTTGACTGCTTGTTCTCTTGCTCTTTCGGAAATGGAATCGTCGGCTTCCCCATTGATTATTTTTTCAATGCGCTCCCGTGTTCTCTTGTCGATGGCTTTTTCATACCAATATTTACCCGAGCGCATCAATGGAAGCAGACGTTTTATGGCTTTCTTGGAAAA
>JADIMC010000045.1 GCA_017694955.1 Candidatus Limisoma faecipullorum | reverse complement strand
CTTCCATATAGTATAACACAACGACCGTGCGTTCTTGTTCATTCAGATGCCTCAGAGCCTCTGCAAGGTCGATTTTGGCGTCGCTTCCTCCGGTATAAGTTTCCGGCTGTTCGGGAAGCTGTTCTGCCGTTTGCTCTTTGTTGCGCCGTGTATAATCGTAGAATTCATTGTAGGCGATTCGGTAGAGCCACGTGCGGAACCGGGAAAATCCTTTGAATCCGCGGATTCCGGTGTAGGCTTTGATGAAAGTGTCCTGCGAAAGGTCGTCGCTAAGCGCAATGTCGCCCGTAAGATTGATGAAAAAACGCCTGATGTCGGATTGGTATTCTTCGACAAGCCGCCCGAATGCGTCCCTGTCGTCGGAAAGGGCGCACCGGGAAACAAGCATCAATTCTTCAATCCTGCTAAGCATCTTGACGTTCTTCCGCTTGACTGCTGTTTTTCGATTCCTGCAATTTCTTCTTGCTTCTTGCGTCGAGGATATAGACGATGAGTTTGCCTATTCCGAGCAACAATATCACAGATGAGAGCGCGGCTACTTCATAATCGCCATTTATGATGAAAAACAACGTGACGGCTATGCCTACGGCAATCAGTATGACAGCGTTGTTGAGCGTGGATTTTCCTGTTTTGGCATCATCTTTTTCCGGAGCCTCGCGGAATACGTATTCGGGTATTTCCACACCGTTTTCTATGGCTTTCTCCACCATGTCGTATTTGCGCTGGCGGCGTTTTGTGGCGTTGCTGGCTATGATGAAGATTATGACGCATACCATAATGAACGGACACACGATGGCTATTAACGGTATTATTATGTCTTCCAAGCCTTTGACAAGGGTGTAAAAATTGTTGTTATTGTCATTGAGGTTATGGGAGGCAATGGCATTGCTTACCTCTTCGCTGACAATGGAGCGTATTTGCTCGTTCATTTGTTCGACTCTTGCAATCGAGTCCGCAATCGCGATTGAATCCGCGTTTTCAGTCCCGGCGGCGAATCCTGTCGCCGTGGCAAGGAGCATTGCTAACGCTAAAAAAATAGTTTTTTTCATATTCTCGTGTCTTTATTTTTTGTTTCTATGCATTAGACGTTGTAAGCATATAAAAAAGTTGCATCGTGTATGAAATTTTTTTACTCGGTTTGCAAAGGTGGGTTTATAAGATAGATTTTTCCGTATGCGCGGGTGAATGAAGTGTATAGCCAACGGTAAAAATCTATATTATTGTATGCTTCTTCCGGAATGTAGCCCATATCGATAAACACATTTTTCCATTGTCCTCCTTGTGCCTTATGGCAAGTGACAGAATATGCGAATTTCACTTGGAGTGCATTGAAATATGGATCCTGTTTCAGCTTTTTGAATCGTTCTGCCCGACGAGGAATGTCGGCGTAATCTTCCATAACGTTGTTAAGCAGCCGTTCGTTTTGCTCGCGGCTGAGGGCAGGTGTGTCGGAATATAGTGCATCGAGGATTATTTTCGCATCGAACTCGCAATGATAGTCGGGAAATTCGAGTGTGACATCGGCAAATCTGAATCCATAGAGCTCGGATGTGCTCCGCATCCGTTTCACTATTGCCACGTCACCGTTGGCAATGAAGTCCATTTCAACATCTCCGTTGTCAGCCCAGTGATAGTTGTTTTTTGCAACGAGCAGCATATCTCCTGAGCATATTTCACTTTCCATATACAGCACCCTTCCTCTTACTCCTTGGTTGAACATTACGGCACGCTTGTTGGAGCGGGTTATGATTATGGTTTCATCAATTCCGTCGGAATCATAGCATTCTTCAATTTTTTCCGAGAGGAACTCACCGGTAATTACTTCAATATCGTTGTAACCTTTTGTGCGGATGACAGGAGGCTCTAATTCTCCGGAAGAAATAATCTTGCGGATGGTTGTGGCGTTATGGAGTATTCCTGAATCGTGACGTTGTCGTGCCACATCTGTCAATGTATATGAATACACGGTAAGGTGATAGCTGTGCAGAATTTCTGGCGAGAGGGCCGGACTGTCGGTATAACCTACAGGCGGAAGTTGTGCGACATCGCCAAGTAGAATAAGCCGGCATCCTTCCCCTTCATAGACATAGGTGATGAGGTCGTCAAGCAGTCTGCCGGTACCGAATACTGCATATTCTCCAGGGTGATTGGATATCATGGATGCTTCATCGACGATAAAATATGTGTTTTTGAAGTTATTACGTTTCAAGTTAAAAGCCATAGCCTGTGGGTCGAATTTGCGGCTTTGGTAGATGTGGTGGTGGATTGTCGATGCTCCATGTCCTGAATATGCCGCAAAAACTTTTGCCGCTCTTCCTGTGGGAGCAAGTAATATTGTGCGTATTCCGATATCGCTAAGCGAGCGCACGAGCGCGCTTGTCAGTGAAGTCTTACCAGTGCCGGCATATCCGTTAAGCACAAATGCCTGACGTGGCTCAGTGTCGGTTACAAACCGGCTGAAAGCCGCCACTAATTCCATTTGCTGACGGTTTGGCTCGTATGGCAACTGGTTGAGAATCCGTATGCCTATTTCATTTGCATCCACGTTATGTCGTTTAAAGCAATCCTCCTGACGACGGTTGCTGTGGTCAGGAGGATTGGCAGTTGCTGTTGGTTAATATTTTTCTTCGGGAATGGTCTCCTCGATTTCTTTTCTTGTGATTTTAACACGGTCGAGCGCATACCATACATATGCGATATAGGCAAGTACAAACGGTATGAGCAACGACACTCCGCTCATTACGGTTAGCGTGAATTCGCTTGACGAGCTGTTGCGTATTGTCAGGGAGCTTTCTACATCGAGCAGTGACGGGTAGTATGCCGTATGGTTATAACCTGCTACCCAGAAAAGCGACATCACGACAAGAACCGTTCCGATGCCTGAATACCATATCCCTTTTCTGAAGCTTTTTGTGAATAAGGTGCGTCCGATGGCGTATAGTACCAATACTGTTCCGGCAAGGAATATTATCAATACCCACCACATTTCGAGGAAATTGCTCATATATTTATAGCTTACCCATTCTGCAACGCCGTTTTTGTATGAAACGCCATCAGAGGTGAGCAGCATTGTCGCAAAAGCAAGGAAAAATATTACAAATAATATTGAGTTGAGACGCAATCCCGGCATCATTTCCTGATGCATCCGGCTGTCGTCGATATTGTTGAAGAAATAAAGGGTGGCCTGCACGCGTGAGAGGAAAAGCACGGTGAATCCGAGCAGCAGATTCTTGTAATTGAAAATAGCCTCTATGCCATGTCCTGCTCCCCATTGCGAGATTGCTGATGATTGCGGATTGAGAATATTGGATTTAGTGACGGTGAATTCTGCGCCGAAGAACATCATTGCCACTGCCATCCCAAGGAGTACGGGTCCGATTATTCCGTTGATAAACAGCAATGTGTCGTATGTTCGTGTGCCATATACATTTCCTTCTTTTTGTCTGTATTTATAAGATATGGCTTGTACTATGAAACTGAATAATATTATCATCCACAGCCAGTAAGCGCCTCCGAAACTTGTGGAATAGAATAACGGGAAGGATGCAAAGAATGCTCCGCCGAACACTACAAGTGTGGTGAATGTAAGTTCCCATTTGCGCCCGAGTGAGTTGACCATCATTGATTTGTATGCTGCGTCTTTGGTGGAGATGAGCATAGTCTGTCCTCCTTGAACAAAAAGAAGGAAAACCAGCGTAGCTCCTAATACTGAAATCAGTAGCCACCAGTAGTTTTGAAGGAATTCATATGTTATCATAATAGTATCTTATTTTGCTGTGTCGAGATTTTCTTTTGATTTTTTGGAAATTTGTTTCGTGATTATGCAAATATCGGCAGCGAGAAGTGCGGTGAATATTATTGCAAAAATCACGAATGTGGTCTGCACGTAGCCTGCGCTGATGTCGGATATGGCGACGGAATTAGGCATAAGGTCCTGGATTGTCCAAGGTTGGCGTCCGACTTCCGCCACTACCCATCCGCAGATGCTGCATATATAGACAAGCGGAATCGTGATTATGGCAAGGCGTTGGAACAGATTTGCCCAACGGGCTTTTTCTGTGATTTCGCGTTTATATGCAAAGAGTAGAGCGGCAATTAGGAATAATAGCAGGTATCCGCCAAGTATCACCATTATGTGGAATGTGTAGAATGTAAGCGGAATGTTGGGAACTGCTTCTTCCGGTGAGTTGAGGTATCCGTAGCCGAAATAGTTGAAATTGGCTTTCAACTCGTTGGCATGGCTTTCCATTGCAGCCGTATCGCCATTCTGTTTCGCTTTATGGTATTTTTCAAGGGATGTTTGAGCTTCTTTCCCTTTTGCTATGCGCTCGGCGTAGGATACGGTGTTGATTGTATCTCCTTGTGGGGTGAACGATATGCCGTTTATAAGGTCGTTGACCCCTGGCACAAAGGCATTTGCGTCGTGTGTGGCAAGGATTGAAAGTCCGTAAGGGATTGAAATGTCGAATAGGTAAGGCTCGGTGTTGTCGCCTGGGCGCTTGTCGTGGTTAAGTATTCCGAATGCCACGATTTCCTGTCCGTGTGCGCCATCATAAAGCCCTTCCATAGCGGCAAGTTTCATTGGTTGATGCCTTGCAACCGTGACAGCAGAACCGTCGCCTGTTGCTAACGTGAGAATGATGCCGATTGTTCCTATCCATCCGCCAACTCTCATACTGCGGTAGCAATGGTTGGCATTACGCTTTTTCAACAGCATCCAGCTGCTTACGCCAACCACGAAAACTCCGGCAAGCGTCCATCCGCTTAATACTGTATGGAAGAATTTATTGACTGCCATCGGAGAAGATACTACTGCCCAGAAATCAACCATTTCGTTGCGCATTGTGTCAGGATTGAATTCCATCCCGACCGGGTGCTGCATCCAAGCGTTGGCAACGAGTATCCATAAAGCGGATATGCTTGCCCCGATTGCCGTTAGCCATGTGGATGCGAGATGGAATTTCGGGCCTACTTTCTTCCATCCGAAGAACATGACGGCAATGAATGTGGATTCCATAAAGAATGCCAATATGCCTTCGATGGCGAGTGGCGCTCCGAAAATGTCGCCTACGAACCAGCTGTAATTCGACCAGTTGGTGCCGAATTCGAATTCGAGAATGATACCTGTGGCAACGCCGATTGCGAAGTTTACACCGAATAGTGTCATCCAGAATTTAGTAGTGGCGAGCCATTTCTGGTCTTTTGTACGATAGTAGATAGTCTCCATGATGGCAATGATTATCCCGAGACCGAGGGTGAGAGGGACAAAAAGCCAATGGTAGATGGCTGTAAGGGCGAATTGTGCCCTTGACCAGTCGATTACTGAAATTAGATTTTCCATGCTAATGGTGTTTATTTGTTACGATTAATTAATTCCGATCGTACATAATCAGCCTTGCCTTCTTCCGTGGAACTTTTGGAGCTTAGAAAGTCGGGGAACAGAAATAATTTAAGCACGGCAAAGATTATGAACAGTTTCAACAGGATGATTGTCCATAAAGTTTTTCCGACTGTCATATTCCGGAAGCCGTCAATATAAAAGTCAAGGATTTTGCGCACTATGTTGCAATGTCTTTCTTTCATAAGCGTAATGTTTTGCAAACATACATAAATAAATTGTGTTTTTATATATTTGAGGATTAAATTAGATGAAAATATTGGTAAAAATAAGAGCTCTTTATGAAATTGCGCGGATTGAAAAGGCAATAATCCTTATGATGCTTAAAATTGATGTTGCAAGGAAAGTTTTTACGGAAAATCCAGAAATTGCACTTCGTTTTTTTATACTTTTGCGGAAAATAATGTCCGTATGTCACTTGTGAAAATTGTAATTCCACTATATAAGGAGACATTGAGCGCTCAGGAGAAACAAGCATTGGCAAACAATGTTAATATTTTGTCGGCATATCCGATAACGTTTTTGAAGCCTGAAGGTACGGATGTTTCTGTCGTCACGTCTGGGTATCCTCAAGCGGAAGTGTTGGAGGTAAGTGCTGAATGGCTCGGTAGAAAAAGGGGAATTGCCGGGTATAATGAGATGATGATGTCGAAGGAATTCTACGATATGTTTTCCGATTATGAGTACATACTCATATGCCAGACTGACGTGTGGATTTTCCGTGACGAACTGATGCGATGGTGTGAACGTGGATATGACATAGTGGCGGCTCCTTGGCCTACGCGTCCGCGCTACAGGCATTTTCCGCTTAAGCAATTATTCTCATTGAGAAAAGCCATTTGCCCTAATTCAAAAAGCGTGCAACGCCAGGAGAAATGCGGCAAGGTGGGGAACGGAGGTCTGTCGTTGCGCAGAATAGCATCTTTTCAAGCCGCGTGTTTGCGATACTCGGATGAGATAGAGCATTTTATGCGCATTAAGGAAAACGAGGACATTTTTTGGGCTTTTGTCCCTGAAGATTTCAATTATCCCTCGGAGAAAGCAGCATTGGAATTTTCTTTCGACAATAAACCGGCACTCTGCTACCGTCTCAATGGCAAACGTCTTCCTATGGGATGCCACGGGTATATGCATAAAAGCCGGCTTGAATTTTGGCGGCGGTTTATTGACTGCTGATTCGTTGTGTCGATGCAATGCTGACTTGGCCAGTTTAATTGCTGTTTGCAAGTTGTGGCAGCAAACTTTTGAAGAGATGCTAAACTGTGGCTGAGTTTCATATGGCATTGTTGTTTATGCAAAAAAAGAAACTGTAGTCGGCGGCGTTTTTATCTTATAAATTGTCCTGCCGCATAGAAAAAATCCGTATATTTGCACCTTGAATTATAGGTATAAAAGATTCGTTTAAATCTAATTGTGCAAAATAATGGCTGATAACAAGAAAATCAAGACTGCGCTTATCTCTGTTTTCCATAAGGACGGACTGGACGAGATGCTTAAATTGTTGAATGGATACGGTGTGAAATTCCTTTCCACAGGCGGTACTAAGTCGTTTATCGAGAGCCTTGGCTATAGCTGTGATGCTGTTGAGGATTTGACTGGTTATCCTTCAATTCTTGGAGGAAGGGTGAAGACATTGCACCCGAAAGTATTCGGAGGCATCCTTAACCGTCGTGATAATAAGGGCGACAGGGAGCAGATTGCTAAATATGAAATCCCGGAAATCGACCTTGTCGTTGTCGATTTGTATCCTTTTGAGGAAACTGTAGCTTCTGGCGCTTCTGAAGCCGATATTATAGAAAAAATCGATATAGGTGGAATCTCGTTGATACGTGCCGCCGCTAAAAATTATAACGACGTGGTAATCGTGGCTTCCAAGCACCAATATGCGCCGTTGTGCCGCATACTTGCCGAGAACGGTGACGCTGTGACGAGTCTTGCTGACCGTCGTTTCTTCGCAAAGGAAGCTTTCGGGGTATCGAGCTTATACGACAGTGCGATATTCAATTATTTTGATGAGGATGATGCTTCTGCGTTCCGTGCAGCCGTCGATGGCGTGTCGCATTTGCGCTATGGCGAGAACCCGCATCAGAAAGGCAAGTTCTTCGGACGTTTTGACGATATGTTCGAAAAACTTCACGGTAAGGAAATCTCTTATAATAATTTGCTTGATATCGATGCTGCGGTCAATCTTATCTCTGACTTCACAGAACCGACTTTCGCGATACTCAAGCATAACAATGCATGCGGCATAGCTTCGCGCCCTTCTGTGCTTGAAGCCTGGAAGGATGCGCTTGCCGGCGATCCTGTTTCTGCTTTTGGCGGTGTGCTTATCACTAACGGAGAAGTTGACGCTGCGACAGCTGAAGAAATGCATAAAATCTTTTTTGAGGTATGCATAGCTCCATCATATACGGATGATGCTCTTAAAATACTTGAGCAGAAAAAGAATCGTATAATACTTGTTCTGAAGAAAATTGATTTGCCTAAAGAGCAATATCGTTCGGTGCTCAACGGTGTGTTGCGTCAAGATAAAGACACTTATGTCGAATCGGTATCTGATTTGAAACAGGTGACAGATAAGGCTGTCTCTCCGGAACAGGTTGAAGACCTTCTGTTTGCAAATAAGGTGGTAAAACATAGTAAGAGCAATTCTATAGTCTTGGCTAAGAACAAGCAGCTTTTGGCTAGCGGTGTGGGGCAGACTTCTCGCGTTGACGCGCTTCGTCAGGCAATCGAGAAGGCGCATTCATTCGATTTCGATTTGAAAGGCTCTGTTATGGCTTCCGATGCATTCTTCCCGTTTGCTGATTGTGTGGAAATCGCGCATAAGGCGGGTGTGACAGCTATCATTCAGCCTGGTGGCTCTATCCGTGACAATGATAGCGTTGATTATTGCAATAAGAACGGTTTGGCGATGGTAATGACGGGAGTACGTCATTTCAAACATTAATAGCAACACGGTAAAAAGTTTCGTAAAAATTATGGGTTTATTTTCTTTGACTCAGGAAATCGCCGTTGACTTAGGTACGGCTAATACTATTATCATCCATAATGACAAGATAGTCGTTGATGAGCCTTCTTATGTGGCTCTTGATATGTCTGGCAAATTGGTAGCCGTTGGTGAGCAGGCAAAGATGATGCAAGGCAAGGAAAACGCTAACATTCGCACTGTACGGCCGCTTCGTGACGGTGTGATTGCCGATTTCAACGCAGCAGAGCTTATGATACGTGGCCTGATTAAAATGGTGAATTCGCGTAGAAGCTGGTTTTCGCCTTCGTTGCGTATCGTGATATGCATTCCTTCCGGTAGTACTGAAGTTGAGATACGCGCAGTGCGCGATTCAAGCGAGCATGCTGGTGGGCGTGATGTTTATATGATTTATGAGCCGATGGCTGCAGCTCTTGGCATCGGTCTTGATGTGGAGGCTCCTGAGGGCAATATGATTGTTGATATCGGTGGTGGTACGACTGAAATAGCAGTCATATCGTTGGGTGGTATCGTCACAAACAAGAGTATCCGTATAGCTGGCGATGTGCTTACTGATGACATACAGGAGCATATGCGCCGTGCTCATAACGTAAGGGTTGGTGAGCGTATGGCTGAGCTGATAAAGATAAATGTAGGCTCTGTGCTTACAGAGTTGGAAAATCCACCGGAAGACTACATTGTGCATGGTCCGAATGTTATGACCGCTTTGCCAATGGAGGTGGCAGTGTCATATCAGGAGATTTCACGGAGCATTGAAAAGTCGATTTCCAAAATCGAGGCAGCTGTGCTCAATGCGCTTGAGAATACTCCTCCTGAACTGTATGCCGACATTGTGCGTAACGGGATTTATCTTTCTGGTGGCGGAGCGTTGTTGAGAGGACTCGACAAGCGTCTGACTGACAAGATTGGTATCAAGTTCAACATTGCCGACGACCCGTTGCATGCCGTGGCTAAGGGCACGGGCATTGCTTTGAAGAATATCGGGCGTTTCTCGTTCCTGATACGTTGACATTTGCGGGTTTCGTGTTTGGATTACTTTTGCAGATATTTGCTGGATAAAACGGTTGTTGGCTCGTGCGTAATCTGATATCTTTTCTGATAAGGCATTCGTCGTGGTTCGTGTTTCTGTTGTACGTGTTTATCAGCTTATTCTTGCTGTTTCAGAATAACCCGTACCAACAGTACGTGTATCTTACTTCGGCCAACAGCGCATCGGCATCTATATATAAGGTGGTGAGTGGAGTGACTTCCTACTTCAATCTGCAATCAATCAATAACGACTTGCAGGAGAGGAATGCGTTGCTTGAAATGGAGGTGATCAATCTGAAGCGCCAGCTCGATGATTGCAAAATCCGTATGATTGCCGATTCCATAAGTCTGCCTGATTCAGTGGCTCAGTCCTATGAATATTATTTTGCGGGAGTGATTAATAATAGTGTGTCCCGCCCGATGAACTATATAACCATAGACAAAGGGAGCAGTGACGGCATAGAGCCCGAAATGGGTGTCGTTGACCAGAATGGAGTGGTTGGTATTGTGAGTGTTGTGAGCAAGCATGCCGCCCGGGTGATTTCTTTGCTCAATCCGAATATGAAACTGTCTTGCAAAGTGAAAGGGTCCGACTATTTTGGTAGCCTTTATTGGGACGGAGTAAGTCCTCATTTTGCTGTTCTGGAGGAGATGCCTCGCCATGTGGTTTATCAGAAGGGCGATACTATTGTGACAAGTGGTTATTCTGCTGTGTTTCCTGAAGGTTTGATTGTCGGTGTTATAGAAAGCGGTATGAAGACCAATGATGATAATTTCATCGCGCTTAGAGTGCGGCTTTCCACTGATTTTACCCGTCTGAGTACTGTGCGCGCCATAAAGAGTAATTTGTCTGACGAATTGAAGGAAATAGAAACGGAGGGGTAACTATGGCGAAGCGGATATTGCATTATTGCGTGCTGTTTGTTGTGCTGGTCTTTGTTCAAGTACTGGTATGCAATAACATTTGTATATTTAATGTCGCTACACCTTTCATATTCGTATATTTTCTGATACGTTTGCCGATTGATATGCGTATTAATTGGGTGCTTACATTGTCGTTCCTGACGGGGCTCATCGTTGATGTGTTTTCCGATACGCAGGGTATGAACGCGTTGGCATGCACGCTTCTTGGGGCGGTGAGAAATACGGTGTTCGGGTTGTATGTGACGCGTAAGGATGAAATAGCCGACACGATACCTTCGATTAAAAGTCTTGGCATTTCGGTATATATGAAATATTTGTTGACAATGACATTGCTGTATTGTGTGATAATAGTGTCGATTGAGGCGTTTACATTCCATAATACGTTGATGTCAGTGCTTCGTGCGCTTTCCAGCACAATCCTTTCGTTTGTCGTGATGCTTGGCATCGACAGTCTCGTCAATACAAAACATGAAAAAGGATTATAGATTAGAGAAACGCAAATATGTAATCGGCGGGTTGCTTATAGTGCTCGCCGTAATCTATATATTCAGGTTGCTTGAGTTGCAGGTGTTCGAGACGAAATACAAGGAGAATGCTGATTCCAACGCGTTTTTGCGAAAGACGGTGTATCCGTCGCGCGGTCAGATGTTTGACCGTAATGGCAATTTGGTGGTTTATAACAAGCCGGCATATGACGTGATGATTATTCCTCGTGAAATTGGGGATTTCGATACGCTTGATCTATGCAGCACGTTGCGTATTTCGAAGGAAGAACTTAGAGGGTACTTTGAAGACATGCGTAATCCGAGGAAAAATCCTGGGTATTCGTCATATACACAGCAAGTATTGATAACACATATATCTGCGGAGGATTACGGCAGGCTTCAGGAAAAGTTGTACCGTTTTCCGGGTTTTTTCATACAGAAGCGCATTCTCAGGGAATATGCCTATGAAGTTGGCGCCAATTTCCTTGGCAACATACGTGAAGTGAACAGGCGCGACATAGAAAATGATGATTATTATCGCCCTGGGGATTATACGGGCGACTTGGGGATTGAGAAAAGCTATGAGTATTTTTTGCGAGGAGTCAAAGGGCAGGAGATATTGATACGTGATGCCCATGGAAGAATAAAAGGGCGTTACGAAAATGGAGCGAAGGATGTGGCTCCTGTGTCGGGGAAAGACCTTAAATTGAGCATTGACATTAAATTGCAGGAATATGGTGAAAAACTGATGCAGGGAAAGATCGGGGCTATCGTTGCAATAGAGCCTGCAACAGGTGAAATCCTGGCTCTTGTGTCAAGTCCTACTTATAATCCGAAGGAGCTTGTAGGGCGTGAGCGTGGAAAGAATTATCGTGCACTTGTCAATGACCCATACAAACCTCTGTATGACCGTTCCATTATGGCGGCGTATCCGCCAGGCTCGACATTCAAGCCTACTCAAGGTCTTATTTTCAGACAGGAAGGTATCATTGATTTGAGCACTGCTTATCCGTGCTACCATGGCTATATCAATGGAGGGTTGCGTGTCGGTTGTCACGGGCACGAGTCGCCTATCACTTTGAAGCCTGCCATACGGACTTCGTGCAATGCTTATTTTTGCTGGGGATTCAAGAATATGATTGACCGGCGGTCAAAATACGGCTCTCCGGCGAATGCATTTGAGGTCTGGAAAAATTATATGGTAGATTTGGGATATGGTTACAAGCTTGGTGTGGATTTGCCGGGAGAAAGCCGGGGATTCATTCCCAACAGCAAATTCTATAGCAAGATATATGGTGAGAACCGTTGGAGTGCCAATACCATAATATCCGTTGCCATAGGGCAGGGGGAGATTCTTGCCACTCCTTTGCAAATTGCCAATTTGTGTGCAACTGTGGCAAACCGTGGTTACTATGTCAAGCCGCATATAGTGAAGGAGATAGCTGATACGGTGATTGCGGAGGAATATCGTGTGAAGCACGTAAGCCGCATACGTAGTGAATATTTTGAGGAAATAGCAGAGGGTATGAGGATGGCGGTAGTTGGCGGCACATGCCGTAATGCGCAATTCCCGGGGTATGAAGTGTGTGGAAAGACTGGTACGGCGCAGAATCCGCATGGAAAGGACCACTCGTCGTTTATGGGTTTTGCCCCTATGACCGATCCGAAGATTGCTATCTGTGTTTATGTGGAGAATGGTGGATGGGGGGCTACTTATGGTGTGCCTATAGGCGGGCTTATGATGGAAATGTATCTTAATGGGAAGATTGCGCCGGAGAGGAAATACATAGAAGACCGTATTCTGCAATCGAATACCATTATGTATAGTGGAGTGAAAAAACATTGATTTGAATTATGCTTATACACGATTTGAACGAGCGGAAATGGAAAACGCTCAAAAGCGAGTATCTGATACGCCGCCCGTGGCTGACTGCACGGCGCGACACCGTGGAATTGCCCGGGGGAAGTGTAAACCCTGAGTTTTATGTGCTTGAATATCCTGACTGGGTCAATGTGCTGGCCATAACTTCAGATGATGAATTTGTTATGATACGCCAGTATCGACACGGACTTGGTCAGACACGTTATGAATTATGCGCCGGAGTTGTTGATCCAGGTGAATCTCCATTGGAAGCGGCGAAGCGTGAATTGTCAGAGGAAACCGGCTATGGTGGCGGCTTTTGGAAAGAGACAATGGTGATTTCCGGTAATCCGAGCACTACTAATAATCTTACGCATTGTTTTCTCGCAACCGGTGTGGAGAAAATAGCATCGCAGCATCTTGAATCTACAGAGGATATCTCTGTGCATCTTCTGTCAGTTGCAGAAGTGAAGCAATTGCTGGTAGATGATGAGATAAAACAATCGCTTATGCTTGCACCGCTTTGGAGATATTTTGCCCTCAATAAATTGCTATGAATCACGTAAAATTAACGATAACCGGGTAAAAATTTGCTTAATTTTAATTTTTATAGATTTTTAGTTGCTTTTTTAATTGGAATGACTTACATTTGTCGTGAAATACCATATACCTAAATATTTACATTATGAATAAGACAGAATTAATCAATGCGATTGCTGAAAAAGCAAACCTGACTAAAACCGATGCAAAGAGCGCATTGGAAGCAACAATTGAGGCTATCACAGAGGCCATGACTAAAAATGATAAGGTGGCTCTGATTGGGTTCGGTACATTCTCTGTAGTTGAGAAGGGTGAACGTATTGGTATCAACCCGGCTACTAAAGCTAAGATCACTATCCCGGCTAAGAAAGTGGTTAAATTCAAAGCTGGTGCAGAACTTGCTGAGAAGGTAAAATAACAATCTATTGTTGTAAAGAAGTCATTTAGGGGATGTGTCGGGAATAAAGCCGCACATCCTCTGTTATATATATTAGCCTATGAAATCAATGTTTAAATTTATTGCAGTCTCTTTCGTTGCTGCAGTGTGTGGTGTTGTTGCCGGCGATGCATCGGCAGGGGTTCGTCTCGATGATCTTGGTGTTGAATTTTATTCAGGCGACAGGGCGCGGGAATATTCTTACAGTGATAAGGCTGCCGGTTTTTATTATGGAGTGACTGGTAAAAATGATTGGGATAATTTTTATGCCGGATGGAATGTTATGGCTAAGCGTATATTTTCCGATTACAGTCTGACTGTTGACGGAGAGAAGCTTGACCGGGAAACTGCGTCGGCTATCGTTTATCCCGACAGGTTGGATCGCATATATCCGAATGCCTATGAGGCATTCTATATGGTCGATGGCCGCAAGGTGTTGTATGTCGAGGTGGATGCTGTCGATGGCGATACGGTCGGACTGGAATTGCTTGGCGAGAATATATCCAAGGGCAGGCAAGACGGTGGAAGCGTGGTGTATGACGCAAAGGAGTCTGCCGGCAATGTGGTGCGTGTTGCGGCTGTTGATGCCGGCTCCGCTTTCAGCTTTGACGGAAATGTGGTAACTACTGGCGCAAAGTCAGGCGGTTTTGTGATAACTTTCGGTACGGAGGAAGAGAGCGGCGCTTTGGTCGATGAGTTCCGTAAGGACGGAAACAAATGGCTTATGGAGCGCAAGGACAGGATGCAGACTTTGCTCGACAAGAATGCTATTTCTTCTGATGATGAAATGTTGGTCAATGCATTGTCGTGGATTGAGCTTACTGCTGACGAGTTGGTCACACGGCAGCACGGCGGATGGGGCATCTATGCCGGTTTCCCTTGGTTCACGGATTTCTGGGGGCGCGATATGTTCATAGCAATGCCGGGCATTGTGCTTTGCACCGGGCAGTTCGACGTGGCGCGCGACATTTTGCTTTCGTTTGCCAAATATCAGGACTTGGATCCGGACTCGGAGACCTACGGACGTGTGCCTAACCGTCTGAATCTTGACGGAGTGCTTTACAACACCACGGACGGCACACCGCGTTTTGTGATGCAGGTTTACGATTATCTGCGCTATACAGGCGATAAGGAATTCATAAAGAAGATATATAAGAATGTGAAGATTGCCACTGACGCGTCGATTGGAAAATATACTGACGACAAGGGCTATCTGACGCACGACGATGCCGACACTTGGATGGACGCAAGGCGGCAGAGTAAAATTCCTTGCTCGCCGCGTGGCAATCGCGCTGTCGATATACAGGCGTTGTGGTACAGTCAGTTGACCGAGGCTGCCGAGCTCGCAGATTATATGGGCGAAGATGATGATGCCGCACGCTGGAGAAGGCTTGCTGATAAGATGGTGGCTAATTTCAGAAATGATTTCGTGGATACGGAAAACAATCTGCTATACGACCATTTGAACGCCGACGATACTCCCGACCATCAGTTGCGTCCGAACACGATGTATGCCTACGAAATGCTTTCAAATGATTCAGTGGCGATGAACGACATGCGCAATTTGTGGAGCAAGCTGGTTTACCAATGGGGTGTATCCACTCTTGACCAGTACGACGACCAGTTTCATCCATATCACGAGCTATGGCATCGTTATCATAAGGATGACGCTTACCATAACGGTACGGTCTGGCTGTGGCTCAACGGTCAGGCGATGCAGCGGATGATTGAATTCGGGCAGACGGAAAAGGCTTACAGCTTGTTCAACACTATGTTACAGCAGTCGATGTCGTTTGGCGCGGTAGGCAGTTTGTCGGAATGCGCCGACGCTTGGTTGCGTTCGGGGCAGGATTGGGTAAGGTTGAGCGGCACTTTCCTTCAGGCGTGGAGCAACGGCGAGCAGATTCGCGCATGGAAACAGTGGTTCGTGGGGATACGTCCGGATATGCTTTCAGGAAAAATTACGGTAGCTCCCCGGTTGCCGTATCTTTATTCTGACTTGGAGGAAACGGTATGCGTGGCTGATGGTGAAATCAGGTTCAGAAGCGACAGCAATATGTCGAGAACGCGTTATGTGTACGAATGGACAGGTTCGGAACAGGTAGTTCTTGATGTTGATATTGATTTGTTCAGCAATTTTACCGCGCCGCTTGCGCAGGGAGCGCGTCTGGAGATAGATATTTACGGTGAAAGATTATTGGCAAAGGTGATTGAAAAGGATGGAGGTGTCAGAATGACGTATGAAGCTGACGGCTTTGACGATGGGAAAGTGGCTTATGCGCAGCGTTGCAACAGTATCTTTGAAGGTGTCGGGTTCGCAGAGCCGTGCTATCGTGAAAACATCAAGTCGATGTCGCGTTATTTTGATCCTCCATTGGATTACCAGAGCATAGAATAATAAAAATTACTGGTATATGAGAAGATTTAAGATATTGTTTGCGTTTGTAGCAGTTGCTTGTTTCTACGGTTTCGCGCAGCAGGCACTGTGGAGCGGGGCGGCTTTGAAGTCGCCGGAATTGCGTGCCGACAGGTCGGCGGTATTCCGTCTGTATGCTCCTGAAGCCGATAGTGTGAGTGTTTCCTGCGACTTTCTGTTTGAGTTTGTCAATTCAAACAGACCGCAATATACGGAGAAAATGGAAAAGGACAGCACTGGGGTTTGGACATACACTACGCCTCCTATGCTTGTTCCTGAATTGTACAGCTATTCGTTTCTTGTTGACGGAGTTAAAACTCTCGACCCGTCGAATGTGTTTGTCAATCGCGATGTGGCAACTCTTTCCAACTATTTTATAGTGAAAGGCGGGCGTGGCGATTTATACAGTGTCAATGATGTTCCGCACGGCACGGTCTCGCGGGTATGGTACTATAGCAAGAGCCTGAATATGAACCGGCGCATGACTGTCTATACGCCTGCGGGTTACGAGAATGGTGATAGTGTTTATCCGGTGCTTTATCTTTTGCATGGTATGGGTGGCGATGAGGAAGCTTGGATTTCTTTAGGACGCACGGCGCAGATTCTTGATAATCTTATAGCGCAGGGTAAAGCAGAACCGATGATTGTGGTGATGCCTAACGGCAATGTGTCGCAAGAGGCTGCTCCGGGAGAGACTCCCGGACGTATCGACCAGCCAGTGTTCAATCTGCCGAAAACGATGGATGGGGGTATGGAACGCTCGTTCCTCGACATAGTGGAGTTTGTGGAGCGCACTTACCGTGTGGACAAATCGAAATCTGGCAGAGCGATTGCTGGATTGTCGATGGGCGGTTTCCATTCGTTGCATATATCGAAACTGTATCCTGATATGTTCGGTTATGTAGGTTTGTTCTCAGCAGCGATATTTCCGTCCGATGCTCCAAATGGAGATACGGCATCCGATGTATATGCGGATATGGAGGGCAGGCTGAAAGTGCAGTTCGCCAATCCTCCCGAACTTTATTGGATAGGCATCGGTAAGGATGATTTCCTATATAAGGCGAATACGGAATATCGTGGTATGCTGGACCGTATAGGGGCGAAATATACCTATTATGAAACTGGTGAAGGGCATATCTGGCGTAACTGGCGTATTTATCTGTCGGAATTTGCCAGCTTGTTGTTTAGATAACGGTTGTTTTTAACAGGTATTAATCCGGTTGCTGATGCAGCCGGATTTTTTTGTAACTTTGCGGTGGAATTAGAGTGTGCTTGGTAACCACTTAAAAAACAAGAATCAATGGAAAAGAAATTCAGTATTACTTTTTTACTGCTTGCGGTAAGTTTCAGTGTATTTTTGATTTTAGCGAATCTGTTGGAGGTGAAAATCGTTGATTTAGGATTTATGACCGCTACAGGTGGACTAATAGTGTTTCCGATGTCGTATATCATCAACGATTGCATTGTTGAAGTCTATGGTTTTCGGTTGGCCCGGTTTACCATTTGGCTGGGATTCTTTATGAATCTGCTTTCTGTGATTCTCATACATATTGCCATAGCGTTGCCTTCCGATGTCTCGTGGACCGGTCAGGAGGCATTTGCCGCTACATTTGGAAGCTCGGCGCGGATATTGATGGCGAGTTTTATGGCAATGATATGTGGGTCGATGGTCAACGCTTATGTGATGAGCAAGATGAAGCTTGGGCAGCAGGGGAGGCATTTTTCAGTACGGGCTGTAGCCTCTACTCTTTTTGGCGAGACGGTCGATTCGATGGTGTTTTTCCCTTTAGCTTTCTATGGTGTGTTGCCAAATTCCACATTGCTCGTTCTCATATGTACGCAGGCCGGGATGAAGACTGCCTATGAGGTGCTGGTACTTCCGTTGACTGTTCGCGTTGTTCGTTATCTGAAGCGTAAGGAGGAATTGGATGTTTATGATTATAAGGTTTCATATAAATGGTGGAGGGTATTTGATTTCTGATGGCTGCATTTGACGATATTAGGACGGTTTTCATTGACTTGGACGACACCATATGGGATTTCACGGCAAATTCCAAGGTGGCAATGCGTGAGGTGTATGCGAAATACGGGCTTGGCGTTCAATGTCCATATGAACGTTTCATAGAGTCTTATTTGAAGCATAATGCTGATTTGTGGACACTTTATCATCACGGGCAGATTTCAAAGGAATATTTGATTTCGGAACGTTTCCGTGTCGCATTCGAGGAATGTGGCATCAGGATTGATGATCCGTCAATGCCTGTGAATTTCAATAATGATTATCTTGAAACTATTGTGTTGTGTGATCATGTCGTTGACGGTGCTCGGCATCTTTTGGAGCATCTTCGTCGCCGTGGACCTGTTTATGTGTTAAGCAATGGTTTTGAGAATCTGCAATATCGTAAGCTTCGTTCCGGCAAACTCGATAAGTATATTGACAAGCTGGTGCTTTCTGATGATATCAATGTCACAAAACCGGACCGTCGCCTGTTCGACTATGCATTGCAGGTTGTTGGCGGTGAGGCAGCCACTACCGTGATGATAGGTGATAATTATGATGCCGACATACTCGGTGCAAAGAATGCCGGTTGGCGGACTATCTTCTTTGACCGTCGTGGCGACATTGCTGACACTCCTGCTGCCGATCTTGTTGTAACTTCTCTTTCGGAAATCGAGAGCTATTTGTAGCTTTTATGAACGCTTGCTGTCGCTGAGGATTGCTGGTTGGGATTTTTAGCATATTTTGTTCGATACGCGGCTGGTGAAATGCCAGTTTCCGCTTTGAAATATTTACCGAAGAAAGAAGGGTTTGGAAAATTGAGTGCATAGGTAATTTCTTTGATAGTGGCTTGTGTATGGCAAAGCCTGTATTTAATTTCATCCATTACTTTTTCTTTTATCAATATGGTGGGTGTCTTTCCACTTGCTTGTTTCACTATATAGGATAAATATTTAGGAGTGATGCATAGTTTTGAGGCGTAAAAATTTATATTCCTTTCTTGGGGAAGGTATTTTGCTGTCAAATCCATGAAGCGATGAAACAAATACTCGTGCCGTGATTGGTAGGCATAATCGGTCTCGGCATTGGCTCTTACCGACAATGTCACTTTTCCGTCTGCCGTCAATTTGCCGAGCAGATAGAATAATTCGTGAAAGTTCAAGCCTGTTTTTTCTTTTAGTTCCATCAAAGGAAATTCATATTTCTCTTTGATGACATTACATATTGTATGTTCCAAATCCATTTTCTGATGTCTTTAATTGGTGTTCATTGATTATATGTGGTGGATACGTTTGCATATAGTTATGCCCGTTTTCTATATGTAATGGCAGCCACAAGGCTGAACAGCAGGGCGAATCCGGATAAAGCGGCATATTGCACCCAAAGGTCTGCTATGGTAGCTCCTTTCAAATATACTCCGCGCATTGTTTCTATGAAATATCGTGGAGGAAGGAGGTAAGTTATAGCTTGTGCAAATGGCGGCATCGACTCTACCGGGGTGAGCAGTCCGCTCATCAATACGAAAATCATTATGAAAAAGAACATTATGAACATTGCTTGTTGCATCGTTTCGGAGAAATTGGAGATTATAAGTCCGAAACTCGATATTGCCAGCGTAAAAACCATTGCATTGGCATAAACTACCCAAAGTTGTCCGGCAGGTGATAGTCCGTACACTAATTTTGCTATCACGAGTGCTATTGTCAATATGAACACTCCCATTATCCAGAATGGTATCAGCTTGCCGAAAGTGAATGTCAGTTTGCTTACAGGTGTGGCATTGATTTGCTCGATTGTCCCTTGTTCTTTTTCTTTGACAATGTTGAGGGCCGGCAATGCGCCGCACACGATGATTATCAGCATTACTGTCAGCGCGGGAATCATAAAGTGGCGATAGTTGCCAGTTGGGTTGTAGAGGTTGCGGACGGTAATCAGGTCAGGTGTCTTTTCTGTCAGTACGCCGTTGGCTGTCATTGTCTCTGACAGTGTTTCCGCAACGATTTGCGTGAGATAGGCGGCTCCCGATGCTCCTTTCGATGCATCGACGGCATTGGCTACTATGGATATTCCGGGCTTCCCGTTTCTGATAAGATTTTTTTCGAAGTCCTTAGGGATTTCGAGTATGATGTCGATTCCACGTTTGTCCATTGCTTCCATCGCTTTTTTGTAGTCTTGCGGGGTTTCCTTAAGGATGAAATACGATGAGTGGCTGATTTTGTCAGTTATCAGTCGCGAGAATCCGCTGTGGTCATGGTCAACAATGCAGATATCTATATTCTTGAAGTCAAGGTTTGCTACAAGCGGTATGATGAGCATTATTATTACAGGAAATATCACAACCATTTTGGGCATGAACGGATCCCTGAAAAATTGCTTGAATTCCTTTTCCAATAAGAAAGTAAGAGTTTTCATATTCGGTTATCTCATTGTTTTGTTAAGGTTGCGTATTGCTAAAATCAGGAATGCGACAGTCATAGCTGCGAGTATCACTGTCTGCCATATTATTGCAGCGAACGGTTGCCCTTCAATCATCAGTTTGCGCATCGCTTCGATGTACCAACGGGCAGGAACGATGCACGACAGGTATTGCAAGGCCATCGGGATATTCTCTATGGGGAATATGAGTCCCGAAAGCATAATCACCGGGATTATCATCACCACGGCGCATATCAGTATCGCCATTATCTGGTTTTTGGAAATTGTAGAGACAAGTATGCCGAATGCGAGCGACATAACGATGTATAGCAGGGAGATGGCGCATATCAGCAGGACGCTTCCATGCATTGGCACTCCCAGCAGGTATTTTGCAAGGATAAGGATTGTGGCGAGGTTTACGCACGACAGCACGAAATAGGGAACTAATTTTGCTCCGATTATCACTATCGGACGTACCGGCGATACAAGCAACATTTCGATTGTGCCAGTCTCTTTTTCCCGCACTATGGAAATCGATGTGATCATTGCGCAGATTATCAGGATGATGAAGCCGAGAATGCCGGGAACAAAGATGTATGAGCTTTGAAGCTGCGGATTGTAGAGCATACGTGTTTCTGTTTTTATAGGCATTTCTTGTATGTTTATCTCCTCGTTGATTATCGACATCACATATCCGGATGCGGTATTTGCCGCCACAGGGTTTGATGCGTCGGCAAATATTTGGATTACGGTTTTTTGAGGAGATGTCCCGGCTTCAACTTTGTCAATTCCGTTATCGATTGCAATTGCAATGTCAATATTGCCGTTTCTCATTTTTTTGTCGATTTCATCAGTGCTTTCTATGTAGCCTTTGAAATTCATATAAGGGTTGGCTGATACTCTGTCGGCAATGTCGCGTGCAGTATTGCCGCGCTGTGGTGCATATATTGCGACATCCACATTGTTGACTTCGGTCGAGAGTGCGAAGCCGAACAGTATTATCTGTACCGCCGGCATCATAATGGCAATGAGCATTGTGCGGTAGTCACGCAGTATCTGTAGCGTTTCTTTTTTTACGAATATGAGAAATCTTTTCATTTTTTACAATTCCCTTTGACCTTTTGTTGCTATTTTCCGGAATACTTCATCGATAGATGCCGCGGAATATTCGTTTTTGAGCTGCCGTGGAGAGCCGAGCGCTTTTATTTCACCGTCGGACATTATTGATATGCGGTTGCAATATTCTGCCTCGTCCATATAGTGGGTTGTTACAAATACTGTAATTCCTCCTGATGCCGTTTCGTATATCATTTCCCAGAATTTGCGCCGTGATGCGGGATCTACGCCACCTGTAGGCTCGTCGAGAAACACAATTTGAGGATTATGGAATATAGATACCGAAAAAGCGAGTTTTTGTTTCTCGCCCAGAGGCAAGGCGTTGACAAGTTGTTTCTTTTTATTTGAAATGCCGAGTTTGTCAAGCAAGATTGATGATTTTTCGGCTATGTCCTTACGACTCATTCCATAAATCCCGCCGAACAGGTAGATATTTTCCATCGGTGTAAGGTCGTCATATAGGGAGAATTTTTGACTCATATATCCTATATGACGTTTTATTTGCTCGTATTGCCGTATGATGTCGAATCCGGCCACTGTCCCGCTACCGGCGGTAGGACGGCTCAAGCCGCATAGCATCCTTATAGCAGTGCTTTTCCCCGCTCCGTTTGCTCCGAGAAAACCGAA
>JADIMC010000044.1 GCA_017694955.1 Candidatus Limisoma faecipullorum | reverse complement strand
CCGATAATGTTGATGCCGGAATGAATATTCCGGCAGTGTCGCCTTGGCTAAGTGATTCAAGTCGGTAAGGTGTCCCTCCCAATTTGCCGAGTGTGCGTAGCCGTGCTTCCGTCTGGTCTGATTTAGCAGGTTCTTTATCGAGGTTGATATGGATTGACACGACATTTCCTGTTTCGTCCTTCATCTCGGCGGTGATGCCGGATGGGGTGCTGTGCAAATTGATGCTTGCTTCTAATTTTCTTTCTGCGGATTCTTTCGACAGGATATCGTTGAACAGCTTGTCAAGATTGCGGTAGATTGTAGTACCCTTTGTGACGTTTATTTTTTCAAAGGGGATTATTTTGTTGCCTTCTGCCTTGTTTGCCCTGAAGCCGCACAGATTGCCCTCTTTGTCGAAAAATACCAGCCCGTCGCCGTTGCAGATTTTCTCATTGCTGTTGATTGTGAGGATATGTCCGTCATAGCTTCTTACTTTTCCAATTCTTTCTCCTGTCGATTTGGGAGTGAGGAATGATGCCATTTCTTCCTGAGGCTGTCTTGTGTCGGAGAAATATCGGGTGAATCCACGGTTGAAGCTTTTTTCTGGTGCAGGTGTGAATTGGTTTGCTACGTGTCCGTCCGATGCTCTGCGGAATTTGTCGGGATGTGACTGGCATATCCTGTCGAGGATATTGTTGTAGTATGATGTTATGTTTTTCACATAGCCAGCGTCCTTCAGTCTTCCTTCTATCTTGAATGATGAAACTCCGGCATTTGCCAACTCTTCAATGTTGCCGCTTTGATTTAGATCTTTCAGCGACAGCACGTGTTTTCCGCGCATCACAATCCGGTTACCGTCATACACATCATAGGGCAGGCGGCAAATCTGCGCGCATTCGCCACGGTTGGCACTGCGTCCGAAAAAAGCACAGCTTGCATTGCACCGTCCGCTGTAGCTCACGCACAATGCTCCGTGGATGAAGCATTCTACTTTGACGGTCACTGCATTGCATATTTCCGTTATCTCGTCGATTGTGAGTTCACGTGCAAGAACGATTTGTGAGAATCCCGCTTTCTCCAGAAATCTGGCTTTTTCTACAGTGCGGGTATCGCATTGTGTACTGGCGTGCAATGCTATTGGAGGAATGTCGAGCCGCAAGATGCCCATATCCTGTACTATCAAAGCATCAATTCCGGCTTTATATAGCTCCCTTATCAGTTTTTCGGCTTGTCTGAGCTCGTTGTCATAGATTATGGTGTTGACTGTAGCGTATATTTTTGCATTGTATATGTGGGCAAATTCAGCGGCTCGCGCTATGTCATCGATGCTGTTGCCGGCAGTGGCGCGTGCGCCGAATTTAGATGCACCGATATATACAGCATCTGCTCCGTGCTTGATAGCTTCGATGGCTATGTCGGCATTTCTTGCCGGCGAGAGCAGCTCGAGTTTCCGTTGTTTGCAATTGCTATCTGTCATTTTATCTCTCTGATGTCGAATGGGGTTTCCTGATAAACAAAGTAATTCAGCCAATTGGAGAATAACAGGTTTGCATGGCTTCGCCATCTTACCAATGGAGCGTTTCCCGGATTGTCGCCTTGGTAGTAGTTATACGGAATGCTTGGGTTCAAACCTTTTGCTAAATCTCTGCGATATTCATAGTCGAGGGTGTAGGGTGAATATTCTGAATGCCCGGTGATGTAGATTTCTCTACCATTGCGTGCCATAATTATATATATACCGCTTTCCTCGCTTTCTGCCATAATGTGCAGGCGTGATTCCTTCTGTATGTCTTCTTTCCGTATTTCGCAGTGTCGGCTATGTGGCACGTAGAACGTGTCGTCGAAGCCGCGGAATAGCGGATTATTCTTGTCGAGCACGTGGTGCCTGAACACTCCGGATATTTTCTTTTTAAGTATATGTTTAGGAATGCCGTAGTTGTGGTACAGTCCTGCAAGGGCAGCCCAGCATATGTAAACGGTGGATGTTACATGCGTGCGTGACCAGTCGAAGATTTCTTGCAGTTGATTCCAGTAGTCCACCTCTTCGAATTCCACCATTTCTACTGGTGCGCCTGTTATGATTAGACCGTCGTAATTGCAGTTCTTAATTTTGTCAAACGACTTATAGAATGTGTCGAGATGTTCCTTTGGCGTGTTTGTCCATTCGTGTCCGTCAGGCAGGAACAAATCGAGCTCCACTTGCAATGGCGTGTTGGAAATGAGTCGCAGCAGGTCTGTCTCTGTCATAAGTTTCAACGGCATCAGGTTGAGAATCGCTATTTTCAGCGGACGGATGTCCTGTGTCGAAGCTCGTTGTTCGTCGATTACGAAAATATTCTCTTTCTTCAGCTCTTCTACTGCTGGCAAAGTTGCAGGTACTCTTACTGGCATTTATAGTTTGTTTTTAAAGGTTGTAGTAAGCTTCGAATCCCTCTTCACGTCCGGCATTGATAAGTGCGGGGTAGTGTGCGTCGGAATTTATTATTACTGGTATCTCGTATTTTTTCAGTATGTGGAAATAGCGCTTGCCGGGGAAAAATCTGCCGTGTTGCGTAAGTGATTTTGTGTTGATTTCCGCTATCAGCCCCGTGTCTTTGATTGCGTCTATCACTTTGCTTACCAAATTCTGATACCATTCCTCATCTTCTATTCCCGGTTGGAAATACCCGGCATTCTGTCCGATTTTGTCGAAATGTCCGATTATGTCGAATCCGCCAGCCTCAATCATTTTCAGTGTCTGGTTGTAGAATGATTTCACCACGTGGCGTATGTCGTTATTGAAATATGTTTCCATCTTCACTTTGAAGTTTTGGAAACTGCCGTCGGTGTCGATATGGATGTCATCGTGTGGAATGAAGTGCACAGAACCTATCTTGTAGTCAAGATTGATGGTGTCGAAATATGGGTTGGATGGACCCCAATTGTCATCGATATAGTCTATCTCCATCGATTTGTACAAGTCGATTTTGCCGGCAAATTCTTTTTTTAGCGATTCGAATTCCGACAGGTAGGCTGCTACATTTTCCTCTTTTATGTTGCAGGGCGAATCGAAAGGGATTGGTGAGTGAGGAGAAAATCCGTAATGGGTGAATCCGGCATCGATTGCTGCTGTCACGAATTCGCGCATTGGCGCATACCCGTCGCAGAATTGGGTGTGCGAATGGAAGTTGTAGAGCCGTGTGTTGTCTGTAATTTTTTTGAAATCAATCATATATCTCAGGCTCTGTTATCTTTTCCTTAGTGTCGGTATTTCTATGGAGCGTATTTCGTTGTCCAGTTCGCGCAATGTCTCCGTGTTCTTTTCTATTGTGCGTTCAAGTGTCAGAATCTCTGTTGACAGTTTCGGGCGATCTCCAAGTTTTGATTTATGGAATTGTGCTCGTAATTCCGAAAGTTGTTTTGATATTTTGCCGAGAAATTCGTCAGTTTTCATACGCTTTTCCATAAGACTCCGCGCTTCTGCGCTGTTGAAGTCATCATATGTTGTATAGGTGACTTCATTTGTTATATGGAATATGAAATCTTTTTTCTCTGTTTCTTTTTCTTCGTTGTTCATTGCTATTTCTTCAAGAATGGATGAATAGTCAGCTCCCGGTTCCCATGTGTCGCGTATGGATTTCACTGCAGCGAGCGAAGCTATGTTTTCATTGTCCACGTCGTAGTTTTGCCTTATTTCGTTTGGAATGAAAATGTAGATTGTGATTTTGCCGGGGATGCGGTTCCTGTCGGTAGCCCACCATCCTGCCCCAGTCATCTCATCGATTACAAGCAAGTAGTCGTCGTATGGCGAATTATAGGGCATACCTATGTTTTGTGGTTGAAGATACTCGCCGGTATCGAAATTTTTTTGTGACATATAGATGTCATATCCTCCGATTGAGTTGTCGCCGTCGCACGCATAATATAATGTCGTGCCGTCTGCCATCATGAACGGGTAATTAGCGTTGCCATTATCGTTGAGGTCTTCGGTCAGGAATGTGTATTTGTCCCATTTGCCGCTGTTCAGCTTATATGTCTCGGTGAGGCGCAGAGTGCCTGTGGAATCAGGCATTGCCCATAGCATACGGTTTCTGAACTCCGGGATGAACACTTCTGTGGTGTCTTGAGGTTTCTCGTAGGGCAAGACATCAGTCATATTCAGAGTGCCTGCTTCCGGAGCTATTTTATAATGCTCGAAAAACAGGTTCTTGTCAACAACGAGACTGTCGATTATTTGTATCTTCTCTACATTGTTGAGCATCGATGTGGCTCTTTCCACACGGTGTTTACCTGCAAGGGCTGCATCCGACAGCTCGCTTTCGTCGTAATCGATGCGCTCGTTATATTCATCAATCAGCTCTTTTGCTTTGTCGTACTCAAGATTGTCAAGGGCTATCTGTGCAAGATATCTCGCAGATTCGGCTATGCTTTTGGAGTTTGCGAATTCCAGATATTTTACAGACTCTTCCACTTTCCCTGTCTCGTAAAGACATACGCCTGCCCATTGGTTATAGTTGGCGTTTTTCGGGCTGCGCTTCACATAATCGAGAAATGTAGGAAGTGCTTTTTCGTATTCCCCTTTCAGATATAGTTGGCGGGCTTGATTCAGAGTAAGGGCATTGACTGAGAAAACTGTTCCCGCTATTATTGCTGCAATTAGATATTTATTTTTCATCATTATGTGGGACTTTGATTATTTCAAAAATACGCAAAAACTTTAATTCGGGCAACTATGAAAACATTTTTATTACATCATCAGTTGGAATGAAGTTGATAATGAGTTTTCCGTCGGGGGTATATTTTTGTTGTGTTGACTTCATCAGGTCGTTTGCCAATGCCGACATATCGTCTTCTGTCAAAGTCTGACCATATTGGATGGCAGCTGTTTTTGCTGATGAAAGGGCTATGTGTTCGGATATTTTTGTAGAGATGTCTTTTCCTCCTGTCATGACTGAATCAATCACCTCGTGTATGAGGTCGTTGACATTCATACCTTTCAGGCTTGACGGTACACTGTTGACCGACCACGAATTGTTGCCGAGAAATGCCAATTCGAATCCCATTTTCTCCATTTCCTCTTGTAATTCTTCTAAAATCAGATTTTGAGATGAGCTTAATTGTATCACTTCCGGGAACAATACCCGTTGCGATTTTACTGTCTCATTTTTGCTGTTCATCAGGCGGTCGAACAAAATCCTTATATGAGCTCGGTATTGGTCGATGATTATTATGCCCCTGTCAGATGCCGTTATGATGTATTTGTTTTTTAACTGTACGAATCTGCAATTTTCTGCAAGGAGCATTGTCTCGTTGCTGTCAAAAATGGCAAGCGGTGTTGTGTTCTGGTCTAATATCGAAGACTTTACCGTTACTTGCCCGCTGGTGGCACTGTCAAATTTCTTTTCAAAATTGGCATACAGGGTATCCCAGTTCTTGAGATTGTCGTCAGCTTGTTTTTCTATATGTGATATTGGCTGTGTAGCCTTGCGCGCTGATGTGGTCTGGTTGTTCTTTCCGTAACCTTCTTTGAAAGGGTTGTATGAAGGATTGAATTCGATTGCTGGTTGGTAAATGTTGCTTGTGTTGCCTGCCGGGATTTCAACCATATCTTCTGTGTCGAAGTCTATCGATGGCACTGCGCTGAATTTGCCAAGCGCTTCCTTTACGGCAGCCGAAAGGATTTGCCATATCGCTTGTTCGTTTTCGAACTTTATTTCGTTTTTTGTAGGATGGATATTTACGTCGATGGTATGAGGATCAACGTAGAAATGCAGGAAATAATTGGGTTGCTCGTCGGATGGTATCAGTTGCTCGTAGCACGAGATTATCGCCTTGTGGAAATATGGGTGGCGCATATGTCTGCCGTTAACGAACAGATATTGCAAGGCATTACGCTTCCTTGCATTCTCAGGCCTGCCGATGTATCCGTTAAGCTTTACAAGTGAAGTTTCGGTTTCGATTGGTATGAGCTGTTGTTCCAATGAACGGGAAAACAGCGATGTGATGCGTCGTTTGAATGAGTCGCCGCCCATCAGCTGGAACATAGTGTTGTCATTGTGTATCAGAGTGAATTCAGTGGAATAGTTCACTAATGCGAGTTTTTCGAATTCGCGTACAATGTTGCTTAGCTCTACTTGGTTGCTTTTTAGGAATTTACGTCGTGCGGGGACATTGAAGAATATGTTTTTTATCATAAAGTTACAACCTTCCGGACAATATTCCGGTTCCTGGGACTCGCATTTCGAGGCGTTGATGCAGATTTTTGTACCCATTTGGCTTCCGCGTTTCATAGTCCGCAGCTCAACTTGTGAGATTGCAGCAATCGATGCAAGGGCTTCTCCGCGGAATCCCATGGTATGAAGAGAAAACAAATCGTCTGCGCATGTTATCTTTGAGGTAGAATGGCGCTCAAAAGCGAGTCGGGCGTCTGTGTCCGACATTCCGCAACCGTTGTCGATTACTTGTATCAGTGTGCGTCCTGCGTCCTTGAGAATTATTTTTATGGATGTAGCTCCTGCATCGATGGCGTTTTCTACAAGCTCCTTGATTACAGATGCGGGACGTTGTATTACTTCTCCTGCTGCTATCTGGTTTGCTACCGAATCTGGTAATAATTTTATTATGTCTGACATCTTTTACTATCCTTCTGTTTTATTCTTCAGTCTCTCTTATCCTTCTTACTGGAGCAACGGCTTCAGGTTTACTGAACAGTTCCTTCATCGCTTCAGGTATTTCAAATATGTCGTTCTTGTCTTTAGGACGTATTTCTCCGTACCATTTGAAACCTTTCAGGTAGTACTGTGATTTCTTGGCTAAATATATTGGGGTGACCTTTCCCGTAACATCCGGCCATAAGTTCAGTTTTTCCATTTTGCGGTCGCGCATATTCACAATCAGGAAGCTGCCTTCTGCATTGATGATTTTATTGTAGGTGGAGTCATTTTCCATAGGTAGCATTATCGTCATCACATTACCGTTTACATCAAGCCGGCGCATGTCCTGGTCCTCGAAATATGCTATCATCTCTTTTCCTGAAAGCTGGTTGTAGAATTCTTCTGCCACATGCTCGCCAAGCATTCCGTATTCAGGAAGGTACGCCTTGTCAACGGTGCTGTCGTTGAAATGTACTTTTATTACGTTGCCCATTACCTGGCGGTTGGTGTTCCAAAGGATGGGGTGGCGGTGCATATACAGCATAGAGTCTCTTGACATGAACGACAGCGAGTCACAAAGACCTTGTATGTCGATGCGGTAGAACCGTACCTCCGGATAAGCACACATTACGCGCGACGAGTCTTCAAGGAGATACGACTTTATTGTGTCGCCGTGCAGGTAGAGCGTGTCTTTCTGTGAATATTCCAGTGCAAGGGCACGCTTGGTTGCAAACGAGTTCTCGTTTTTTTCGTTATAATATCCGTAGCCGCCTTTGATGGTAGATGATTTCAGCGAATCGGTGAGCACCATATTTCCGAATACTTCGCCGAAACCGGTGTTGCGGTCATAGAAAATGGTGTCGCCGGTCAATGTCTGATTGTCTTTTCCTACTATCAGCGAACGGTTATAGAGTGTTGCAATATCGGCTTCTGTATCGTACCAACCTTTGTCGGTATAGATTATATTGCTGTCGGAAACAATAGTGGTATAGCCCACTATGTCGGCTATGTGGCTATCTGTATTGTATAGCAGCGTGTCGGTGTGCATTATGTAGCGGTCGTTGGTAAGCACTACGTCAAACAGGAATTCCGAGTCTTTTGTATCGGGAGCGTACTGACCATAAACTGACGTAAGCTCATTTTCTTCATCCACAATCTTGCCGCCTTCAAAATAGTAGCCGATATTGGCGAGCAGATCGTAGTCGAGGCTGTCGGCAAAAAGTGTAACGTCGCGGTTTTCCATTCTTACGTTATAGCGCAGCTGGGCAAGGTCCTGGTCGCCGTTATAATACAGCTGGTCGGCATATACGAAAAGAGTGTCACCCTGTTCCATCTTTACATTGCCGAATGCATACAGCGAGTTGCGTTTGTCGTAGAAATGAGCGCTGTCGCAGTACATATACATATCTCCTTTCCGGAACTTCACGTTACCATTGAGCACTTGATATTCGGTGCTCACTTTTTCGTCCATTGTAAGACTGTCGGCGTATTCAAGAAATACGCGTCCTTTCTGGTAGCGGTCGGCTGTGGGGATGGAAGGTTTGATTTTACGGTCTTTAATGTTTGGCTGGGCGGTCGAAGTCTTTTGTGATGACGATTGCGCGCGCGACATATCGCCGAATACCACGTTCAGCAGACATAGTGCCAAAAGGCATAAGAATCCGTTTAGGAACTTATGCCTTTTGTTCATATTGTCATTGTCTCTGTTTCCTATCATGAGAGGCTGCTAATTTGATGTTTTCAACCATCCTTTATGCTCAAAGTCGCAATCGCGCCAGCCGTCTTCTATGTATATGTAGGTGTTTTCGATTTTCTGACTTATCCAGTTGGCGATGATTTCTCTTTTTGCATGGTTTTCATACATCTGTTTCAACACTTCATAATCGTCGCGCAGATTAGCCTTGTGTCCTTCGATTCTGGATTTCAATTTTACGATTGCCACGATTTCACGGTTGGTCTTCTGGTCAATCATTATGAACGGCTCGGATATTTCACCTATGTTCAGCTTGTCAACTTGTTTTGCTACTTCTTGTGGCAACTGTGCCATTTCGAATTTAGTGTTGAGGTTCTGTTGGTTGACCATAAGCCCCTGGTTGTTGCGCGTATCCTTGTCCTGCGACAGATATTGTGCAGCTTCTTCGAAAGTGAATTTTTTAGCAACCAGGTCGCTGCGCAGCGAGTCGAGGCGTTCGATTCCTTCGGTGAGCTCTTTTTCAGAAACTTTCGGTTTGAGAAGTATGTGGCGGGTGTTGATTTTGTCGCCGCGTTTCTCGATTAGCTGGATTATGTGGAATCCGGCTTCTGTCTCGACTATCTTTGACGCTTTTTTCGGGTCGGTCAGGTTGAATGCCACGCTGGCGTATTCGGGCAATAACTCCGTCCGGCCTTTGAAGCCTACTTCACCGCCTCTCACCGAGCTGCCGTCCTCAGAGTAGAGGATTGCCAATGTGGAGAACTCGGATTCTCCGGTGTTCACGCGGTTGGCGTAGTCACGCAACCGTGATTTCACCTCTTCTATTTCCTGTTGCGGTATTACGGGTTTGATACTGATGATTTGCACTTCCACCTGCATCGGGACAAAAGGTATGCTGTCTTTCGGCAGCCCCTCGAAATACTTCCTGACGTCGGCTGGAGTGGCTTTAACATCATCGGTCAGTTCTTGCTGTACCCGCTGGATGGTGTATTGGTTCTTCATCATTTCCATCAGGGCCTCCCTCATATCCGGAATTGGCTTGCGGAAATATTCCTCAACCTTTTCTTTCGAGCCGAGGTTCTCGATGAACAGGTTTATTCTTGCGTTCACTTCTTGCTGCACTGTGGCGTCTTCTACCACAATTGTGTCGATTTCAGCCTGATGCAGGAACAGTTTCTCGATTGCCAACTTTTCAGGAATCACGCAATACGGGTCGCCGTCAATCGGGATGTTTTCATATTGCATTTGTGAATATTGCTCTTCAATCTGCGATTTGTAGATAGGCTCGTCGCCTACCACCCATGCTACTTCTTCCGCTATGTTGTCCTGCGCGATGGCATAATATGAGGCGCACACAAGTGCTGCGAATGTCAAAAATTTTATTTTCACTGTTATAGTTTTTCTGTTTATATATTATGCAAATGTGGGAATAATTTGCTGCATTGCAAAATAAAAAACGCCAAGATAAAATATTTTAGCGTAGTTTACGGTTTATTTGTCGATTGTCCGTTTTTTTGAATCTGCTGCAAATTTACGGAAAACCGTGGAATTTCATTAAACTTTGTTCCAGATCAAGCAGGAATTTTTTTGCTTCAAGTCCTCCGCCATATCCGACCAAAGAACCATTGCTGCCTGTTATCCTGTGGCATGGGATGATGATGGATATGGCGTTTGCGCCGTTGGCGTTGGCTACGGCACGCACAGCCTCCGGAATGCCGAGTTGCCGTGCGAATTCTCCATAGGAAATTGTCTTTCCGTATGGTATCTCTGCCAGTTTGTGCCATACGCGCTTTTGAAACTCTGTCCCGGCGAGAAGCAGCGGTATGTCGAATCTCTGCCTTTTGCAGGCGAAGTATTCGTCAAGTTGCCGCGCCGTTTCATCTGTTATGTCGCTGTTCCCGGTTGTGTAGTTCGCTTTCAGTAAAGTACGCAGTCGCTTGTCAACTCTGCCGGGATGTTTTTCCGTTGTCCAGTTGCACAGGCAAAGGTTGTCGCCGAGCGAGCCGAGCAGCAAGTCGCCGCAAGGGGAGTGGTATGTCTGTATTCTGATGATATTGTAAGGGCTCATTTTTTATGTCAGGAAAATCTATGATAAAGAAAAGGGAAGGATTTATTCTGTTCCTTCCCGTTGTCTTTTTTAGTTTGCTATGAAGCTGCCCAGATTTGCCGGCATTTGGCTGTTGTAGGAATAAGCTCTTGCAAACTGCTTTAAAAATTCAATTGTCGATTTACGTGGCATCTCTTTTGCCTTGTTGCTGCGTAAAGTAGTTAAAACATGGGTAGAATTTTTTTCCATAGGCACATCTTTTTTATTTGTTTCTATATTAGAAACGTGTTAGTATTCGGTTTATTATATGTCGAATGCTAAAAAGATGTGAAAAATTCACTATGCTGTTTTTGGATGGTTAAATAGACAGGATGATGTTGCGTTCATCGGCTATTTTCCGCAGGTTGAGAATTGCGTAGCGCATTCTTCCGAGAGCGGTGTTGATACTTACCCCAGTATTCTCGGCTATTTCTTTGAAGCTCATATCCTGATAGTACCTCATTTCTAATACTTCCCGTTGGGATTGCGGCAGGAGCTCTACAAGCATTCTGACATCGTTGAGTATCTGTTCCCTGACGATGCTGTCTTCTACTGTTTCCTCGCTTAGCTCCTTACGATTGAGTATGTTGATATCTGTGTTGTCGCACGACAATTGCGACAACGATTTTTCCTGACGGTAGTAGTCTATAATCAGGTTGTGGGCGATGCGTGTAATCCATGCCGGGAATTTTCCGTTCTCGGTGTATCTTCCTTGGTTTATTGTCACAATAGCTTTTACGAACGTTTCTTGAAACAGGTCGTTCGCAAGTTCTTTGTCTTTAACAATGTTGATTATATACGAGAACACACGGCTTTGATGCCTTTGCAACAACACATCGAAAGCGTTATTTTCGCCATTTGCATACAGACGTACAAGTTGTTCGTCTTGCAAAACATTTAAATCTTCCATTAATCAAACTATTTTCTGTTATAGCGTAATGAAGACTCGATAGGCAGAATGTTTTAAGTTTATAAATAGGTTTTTTTGTTTTTAGTGTTCGCAAAGCTATGCTATTTTTTGTAAATAAGAAAATTTTTATTGATAAAAATCATATTTTTCTGTCAAATTGCCGTCTTTTTGTGCTTTTGTCCTTTTAATATCGGATGTGACTTGTTGGTGTTTAAAGAAAGAATCTCCTGACAATGGTAATCATTAACTGTCAGAAGATTCCTTCTTGATTGTTTATGTATTACAATTTATTTCACTGCGATTTTGCTGATGCTTGTTGCGCCGTCATTTGTTATGCGTACCATATATATGCCATGTGCAACAGGTATTTCTGAAGAGTTGCCTTTGTAAATGGAGATGCCTTGCATATTCACTATCTCTACGTTTTCGGCTTCTCCTTCTATCAGGATGCTGCCATTGGCGCCACGGGCAGTTGCCGTTATGGCGCAGGCATTGCTGCCTATGCCGCCTTGCGATGGCTCGGCTGTGCTGTCGCTGATTGTGAAGCAAACGTTACCGTTCTCATTATAATGGATATTGCTTACGGTATAGTTGCCGAACTCCACTGCCTCTTCTTCCAAATACCCCGGGAACATTGGATAGTATGTGTAGGGATACCGGTTTTGGGAGTCATTACAGATGTAAGATACTCCCATATCGGATTGTAAATTGTTGACTGTGTTGTTCTCCCACTTGCCTTCGTTGTATTTCACTTTCGTAATCAACAATCCTTTGTCGCCAGGCATGTCGTCATATGTTTGTCCTGCATATTTATCCCATCCGGTGCCGTCGCGGTATTCAAGCAGATAGAATTCCTTCGGAGACGGATTTTTCCCATTAAGATTATGTTCTGCTCCGTTTGCGGTGAGCAGGTATATATTGCCTTCGCCGATGGGCGCCAGCTCCATATCATCGCCTTCGTATGAAGGATAGATTTGTTCAGGTGTAATCCATCCCATAAACATTCGTTCATAGCCGGAATAGGCAGGCGGAGTGCGGCTGTAGTGCATATAAGAACCGTTGTCCATCACGTCATATCCTTCGAGTGTGAAGAAGTATCCGTAACTGGTGCAATAGAGGTCAGGCAAACCAAGCACGTGCCCGAACTCGTGTATGAACGTGCCTACGCCGTCGAATGCGGAGTCGATTTTGTTGCGGTAAGACTCGCATATTTCGTTGCTGCAGGCATAATCCGCTACATATACGCCATCGACTATAGCATTGCCGGTGTAGTTGTAATCAGGTATTACTGTCCATTGGTGAGGCCATATGCTATCTTCGGAGCCTCCGTTGGCTTCTCCTTCTCCAGCATAAAAAACATAAACCCTGTCGATGTTTCCGTCGCCGTCATAATCATATTTCGACAAGTCGTTGCCATCGGCAGAAGCGAGTTTGCAAGCTTCTACAATCATTGCCGCCGGATTGCGGTCATCGCCCCAGTAGTCGTTGCCGCCATAGTATGACATGTCTTGTGACAGTGTGTAGGGACCGAAAATATCGAAAACCGGTGAATACAGACCGTAGGACGAGTCACGGAAATAGTCCAAGGCACTGCCTGTGGCGTACTCCTCGTTGTAACCCGGTTTGTTGAGCACGTCCTCAAACATTTCCTTATCATATTCAAACTCGACATCGGCGAAATTGACAAGTATCACCAATCCTCGTTGTGAGCCGAGTGGTGTGTCGCCTTTATCGGCATTGTGGCGTGTGGTGCGGCGTTTGGCACGTCGGTCGTTATAGATTGACTGTAATTTTTTTGCCGTACCGCTGTCGCTTGCCTTTAATTGCCTTGCATTTGCAGGTAATGGTTGTCCCACTTTGTATTTTGTGGCTTCAATTCCGTTGTCACCTACTGTGGCATAGTAGAAATAGCCGTCAACCTTCTTTACGATTGTTCCGTCGGTAAGAGTCGTGAAATGAAAGTTTTCATCGCCATGCAGACGGATTTCTATTTTTGTGCCGTCGGGCATTGTGCGTGTGATTGTTCCTTTATACGCGGGAACGGCAATCGCCGCTGTGACGATTGTCGTTGCCATAAGAGATGTCAGTAATATTTTTTTCATTGCTATTGTGCTGCTTGGTTAGCTTGGTCAATCATTTGTTGGCTTGGAAGCAAATACAGTTCGACACGGCGGTTCTGTGAACGTCCGGCTTCTGTCGAGTTGTCTGCAACTGGATACTGGTAGTCATAGCCTTTGACGGATTTCAACTGGGCATATGCTATGCCGTTTGCCGTTAGATAGTTGGCTACCGATTGGGCGCGTTGCAGTGAAATGCGCTGGTTCACTTCCAATGTGCCTGTATTGTCGGTGTGTCCGCAAATCGCAAGATCGAATTGAGGGTCAAGCTGACCTGCAAATTTCGAAAGCGAGTTCTTTGCCTGTTGTGAAAGTGTCGTGCCGTTGGTGGGAAATGTGATTCCGCTGTCGAGTGTCACTTTCACGTATTGCACGCCGTTCTGCTCGCCTTGTTCCACTTTCGCTCCTTCAATCTGTTTTGCTTGTTCGGCGGCTTTATCCATCTTTTTTCCTATGAGCACTCCGGCACCTGCACCGACTGCGGCTCCTACACCAGCTCCGATGGCAGCTCCTTTGCCTTTTCCTATAAGTCCGCCTATTAATGCTCCTATGCCTGCACCACCTGCGCCACCGATGGCGCCGCCTTTAGCCGTATTGTTCATTTTTCCTATTGTTCCGCAGCCAGGCAACAGTAATGCCACGCAAAGAGCGATAGATGATATTTTTAGAAATTTCATAGTGATTTTTATATGTTAAAAAACGGGCCGACTTTATCAGCCGGCCCGTAAGATTCGATATCTTTTTAACCCGCTGATTATTCGTCGATGTTCGGGTTGAGTTTGTGCCACTCTGAGATAGGAGGAAGCACGCCCATACCGATTACTTCGTCGCGGAGTGCACACAGGTGCTTGTAGCTTTCGCGCAATGATGCCATTTCTTCCGGAGTGCCGACGATTTCCTCGTAAGCGCAACCCTTGGATGTGATGGTAGCCTCAACAGCCATCATAACGTGGTCGAAGCCCTTGAATGAAACATAGCGACCTGCCGGCCAGCGGAATGCCTCGCCGCCCATAGCTGCGCGTATCATTTCTACTGATACGTATGCCGGGCTTTGGAATGAGGAACGTCCACGCAGATTGATGATGTTTGCACCACCCTTGATGACTTTCTGCTGGATTTCTGCCCATTTGTCAGCCGGAAGCTTTTCTGTGCCGATAAGGTCGAGAAGCGGAGTGCCGTCAACTTTTGCAGTTGAAGCGAACACTGCCATTTGCTCGCCGTGACCGCCGTATGTACGGCAACCTGTAACGGCGCTTTGCGGTACGTTGAAATATTTAGCAAGCTCGCTTTGCAAACGTGTGCTGTCCAATGCTGCCAAAGTGGTTACCTGCGACGGTTTCAAGCCGGAGTGGAGCAATGTGATCAAACCTGTGATGTCTGCCGGGTTGAAGATTACTACAACGTGCTTTACATCCGGGCAATATGCTTTCAAGTTCTTACCGAAATCTTCAGCGATAGCAGCATTGCCTTTCAACAGGTCTTCACGAGTCATGCCTGCCTTGCGGGCTGCACCACCTGATGAGATAACGTATTTTGCGCCTGTCAACGCCTCTTTGATGTCGGTAGTGAACGTTACATTGCAACCTTCAAAACCGCAGTGGCGCATTTCTTCTGCAACACCTTCCAAGCCTGGTCCGTAAGGATCGTAGAGGCAGAGGTTCGGGGTCAAGCCCATCATAAGTACAGTCTGTGCCATGTTTGAACCAATCATACCGGCTGCGCCGACGATGGTCAACTTTTCTTCTGTAAGAAACTTCATAATCTATAAGTTTAAAAGTTATATGAATTATTGTTGTTTTTTTCGTGCAACAAAGATAAATAACAATAGTTAAAGATGATAATTTTTTCCGTCAAATTATGTGAATTTATATCTATTTAAATTCTTCTATGATATTGAGCATTTTCACTGTCGCCTTTATTGCCGATTCTGTCTGGTCGGCATCAAGCCCGATGGTCTTCAATGTATGTTCTCCGTATTGCCAGTGTATGGTGGTCTGCACCAATGCGTCGGTCTTTCCTCCTCGCGGTATGTTGACTGTGTAGTTCGTGAGGGTAGGAAAGTCACGGCGGCGTTGTCCGCGGTAGATTTTGCGCAATGCTTTCATGAATGCGTCGTATTGTCCGTCGCCTACGGAGCTTTCCATATACTCCTTGCCGTTGATTTCTATTTTCACGATAGCGGTTGGGCGTAAGCCGCGTGCTATCGACAGCTGGTAGTTGATTAGTTTGATTTTGTCCTCGCGGTTGCCGTGTTTCACCACGTCGGCAACGATGAATGGCAAGTCTTCCTGTGTGACTATTTCCTTCTTGTCGCCTAATTCTGTAATTCGTCTGGTTACTTTTTGAATCTTTTCTTCGCTCAGCTCCAAGCCGAGGGCTTCGAGGTTTTTGCGGATATTGGCTTTGCCCGACAGTTTGCCAAGTGCGTATTCGCGGGTGCGTCCGAAACGTTCCGGCGCCAGTTTCGATGAGTAGAGTGCGGCTTTGCTGTCGCCGTCGGCATGCACTCCGGCGCATTGTGTGAACACGTATTCTCCGATGATTGGTTTATTGGGAGGTATGGCAACTCCTGAGTATGATTCCACGATGCTGCTCACACGGTTGATTTTTGTCTCATCGATGCCCGTTGACAGATGCAGCATGTCGTGGATTACTGCCACTGCGCTTGATAGTACGGCATTGCCGGCACGTTCACCCAGTCCGTTGATAGTGCAATGCACGCCTGACGCACCGACTTTCAGCGCGGCGAAAAGATTGGATATGGCAAGGTCGTAGTCGTTATGGGCATGGAAGTCGAAACGCAGCTCAGGGTATGTCTTCACCATTTTTTTCACATAGTCGAAAGTGTCGTATGGGTCAAGCACTCCTAATGTGTCGGGAAGCATGAAGCGTCCGACCGGCTCTTCGCGCAATGCATCCATCAGGCGGAACACGTACCCGGGAGAGTCTTTCATCCCGTTTGACCAGTCTTCCAGATAGAGGTTTACTTCAAGCCCTTTGTTCCGTGCGTCGGCTATTTCCGCTTTTACGTCGGCGATGTGTTCTTCTGGCGATTTTTCTAATTGTATGCGGCAGTGACGCTCGCTGCCTTTGCATAGCAGGTTGATTTTTGTGGCTCCTGCATCATGTACCCAGCTGTTTGATTGTCCGCCGTCTATCAGTCCAAGAACTTCTACTTTTTCGAGATGTCCGTTATGCCTTGCCCAATCGCATATTCTTTTTACGGTTTCAAATTCTCCGGACGACACTCTTGCTGTGGCCACTTCTACCCGTGGTATGTGCAATTCTTCAACGAGCAGTTTGAATATGCTGAGCTTTTCGCTGCGGGTAAAGCTCACTCCGGTGGTCTGTTCGCCGTCGCGGAGCGTGGTATCCATTATCTCGATTATCGGCAGTCTCATTTTCCTATTTGTTTTATGTCGCAAAATTAACCTATTCCAGCCATACGCACAAAACAAAATCCCGGTTACGGTTTTTATTTGTTGACTTATAAAAAAACAAGGTGTGCCGATTTTTTGGCACACCTTGCAAGGCTTGTCTGTTTATACGTCGTCTTATTTCTTGATAACGCGAACAGCTTCTCCGTTGTTGATTCTTACGAAGTAAACACCGGATGCCAGGCCGTTTACATTGATTGTGGCATTGTTGCCGTTGACGTTGTAATCAGCGTTGACAGCTGCTCCGCTCATATTGTAAACTGCGATGCTTGTTATCGCTTCTGTTGTCTCGACGTTGACAACATCGGTTGCCGGGTTCGGGTAAACTGCAACTTCGTTGCTTTCTGCAACAGTCTCCTCGACAGATGCATTGACGATTGTCACTGTCTCACCTGAAGGTGTAACGGCTGTGTTGCCGATTCCCGACAGTACATAGACTGCTAATTCGTTTTGTGCAGCTACATAGAGATTGTTGGCAATATCGAACGACATTTCTCGGATTGCGCTACCTACAGATACTGTGTAAAGGAATGTCAACGTAGGAACATTCTCATTCCAAGTCAAATCGTAGATGTTGATGTTGCTGTCACCGTTGGCTATGGCGAGGATGTCGTTGTCAACATTGATTGCGAAACCTGCGGCGTTGCAACCGTTCAAGTCTTCGGCATTTGCACTGCTTGAGTCGTAGAGAACATTGCCTTCGTGGTCAAGATACATCAATGCTTGTGCGCCCTTGGTGTTGTTGCCGGCTGAGCGTACTTGCGATGCCCATACACCGTCTTCGGTTGCCCTTACCTCAACGTTGGTGTTCGGAAGGGTTGCGTTGGTGTATGCGAATTCCGGAACTGCAGTGATTGTCTTGCTGTCACCGATTTCGTAACGTACGAGCTGGTTGCCAGCATTACCTGCAGGATAGTCTTCACAGAAGGTGTAAATCTTTGTTCCGACAGCCGATACGCCAGTTGTTCCACCGCCGATGAGCGTTCCGTTGTAGGTGATTGCACCTGTAGCGTCGCGTTCGCCTTGGAACATGTTAGCGCATTCAAATGTCTCAGGATTTACAGTGTAAAGTCCTGCATGTGCGTCAGACCAGTCGGTTACGAGCAATGTGCCGTCTTCCATTATGCCTAAGCGGAAAGGCGATGAATCGTTGCCTTGTTTGAATTCTTCGGAAAGAACAGCTGTTTTTGTATTTGTCCAAGAGCGGTCATATACATAGATGCCTTTGTCCTTTTCGCCGGCTGTGCCATTGGCTGCATATACTGTACCGAAGTACTTGCTTTCAGGATTGTTGTCAACAATCACACCTTGCATTCTTGCAAAACCTGCATCGTTGAATACTTTGCCAGCTGATCCTGCAGCTTTGTTTTCAATCTCAACGCTCCATTCGAATGTTCCTTCAGGAAGTGCGTTGTTGTCGAAGCTGAAAGTGTTGTCACCTTCCGACACTGCGCCTGCTGCCACTCTTGTCTCATTGCCTTCGCTGTCGGTGAAGACGATGTTTGCGGCAGGAGCATCACCTGTTGACTTGAATGAGAATGAAGACTCTGTCTCGCCGACATTCGATGTCAATTCGTATGCATATTCACCACGGTAAACAGGCTGCTCGACACCATCGATGGTGAATGTGGTAACCTTACCGTCACGAATCAGATAGAAGTCGATGGTAGCGTCAGTGACATTGCCGAAATCGTCTTCTTCAGTGATTACGTTAGCTGCTGCTGTTACATATGTGGCTTCAGCTGCTTCTATT
>JADIMC010000043.1 GCA_017694955.1 Candidatus Limisoma faecipullorum | reverse complement strand
CCTGAATGGATTCCACCGGTAAACCCATCGGGCATTACCTGGCTCACACTGCCTGTAATTTTCAGCAATACCCGGAAGCAAGATTCTTCAATCCACGGCAAAGTGATTGATGTGAATGGCATACCGATTATCGGTGCTTCTATCAAAGCGATGGATACTGGAGTCCACTCTGTGACGGATATGAATGGCAACTTCTCTATCAGCATAACCGATGGAAGCATCCTCACCGTCAGATATGTCGGAATGAAGACACAGGAAGTGCCTGTGTCAATCGGCAGCGGACCGCTGACAATCACCTTACAAGAAGACGTGACACCGCTGATGGGAGAAATGGTAAGTACGAAAACATCCGCTACGTCGGCAGGCGGTTCCTCCATACTGGACGTCGTACCCGACATAGACCTTGAATTTCCCGGAGGAGAAACGGCTCTGAAGAAAAAACTTTATGAAAACATCGATTCAATTCTGAACGAGCGCGGCATTGACATTAAAAGTCGCATTGACATTAAAGGACAGACACGCATACTCCTTCAATTCATCATCAATAAAGATGGCAGCATAGGGGAAGTTTCCATAGCGCTTGGTTTAGATGAGGAGCTCAACAGCGTTGCCATAGAAGCCATAAAACGCCTTCCGCATTTCATAGTTCCAGAAAACGCCAGACAACATTGGAGCAGCCGGCCAATACGCTATACCATCCCTGTTATTTTCAACCCTGACAAAACAATCCAGCAGTGATGAAACAATATAAGGCATATCTTTTCGATTTCGACTACACGCTTGCCGACTCTTCGCGCGGAATAATAATGTGTTTCCGGCACGTGCTCGACCTGCATAGCCACGAAGGCGTATCAGACGATGACATAAAACGTACAATCGGAAAGACTCTCGAAGAATCGTTCTCAATACTGACAGGCATCACCGACCCGGAGACGCTCGCTTCCTACAAAAAGGAATATGTGGCAAAAGCTGACATATGCATGACTGCCAACACCCGCCTTTTCCCGGAAACAGCCGATGTGCTGCGCGCATTGAAAAAACGAGGAGCAATGATTGGAATAATTTCCACCAAATTCCGTTACCGCATAATGGACTTGATGGGCAATCTGTTTCCTGCCGGCTTTTTAGACATAGTTGTCGGCGGAGAAGATGTAAAAGCGCCGAAACCGTCGCCGGAAGGCCTGCTTTACGCAATCGAGAAACTTGATTGCATCAAGGAAGAAACACTTTATATAGGCGACAGCACAGTTGACGCGCTCACCGCCGAGGCCGCAGGCACAGACTTTTTCGGAGTGACGCACGGAGCGACCGGCAGCGAAGAGCTCTCACGCTATCCGCACATAGCCATATCTCCCGACCTCACGCCTCTCATCTTACATTGAAACGATATCCGACGGCAATTCCTATCGAACGGTTCTGCCAACCGGGAGTGTCCTTCACGGTGGAAGTCAGTCCGAGAGTATAGCGGGCATCGACAAACACGCCTATCGCACTCTCATAGCCCAAGCCGAAGACAAGCCCGAAATCCACAGGGACCGCCTTGCCCACAGGCACCTTGCTGTCATATTTCAGAGGAATGCCCAACTGCGGACCAGCCTGCAAATTGAAGCCTGCGCAAGGAAAGAATTTCAAGAGCACAGGAATATCCAAGTAGTGTTGACGTATCTTCAGACCTTTTTCAACAGTATTCCCGCCATCGTCAGTGACATACAAGTAGTCCCAGTCCAAACCGCGCATGGAATAAAGCAACTCGCCCTGCACATCCAGCCATTTATTAATCTGATAAGTAGCGGCAACACCCATATTGAAACCAGTGAGATTCGAGGGGTCGTCCAAATATGTTTCCGGGAAATTCACCTTTGACCAGTTAATTCCCACTTTCGGCGCAAAGCTCCATTGCGCATTGGCAACTGCAACGGCAGCAACCATCATCAACGACAAGACAAAACGCTTCATGATTCTATGTTTTAGTTATCGTCTATAGAACGGAAGAATGCGCGTGTTTATTTTATATTGACCGCCATTTTTGCGCACGTACAACCAGAGACACCAGCTCAGACAGTATCGGGAAAATCAAGAGAAAGCTGTACCGCCACCCGCTTTTTCCCATCTTGAGAAAACGGATTCGAGACAGAAAGCCCAATTAGCCGTATCGGACGCGACTCATAATCCACAGCCGAAAGCAATTCTTTGGCAAGAGGCAATATCTGCTTCTTTGTCAACAAAGTGTGGCTGACGGTACGGCTACGGCTTATCTGCGAGAAATCATGGAACTTGATTTTCAGCGTCAAGGTATTGCCACGGAAACCCGACCGTGCCAGCCTGCCCACCAAATCAATAACCACCTGATAGAGATTGACAGCGACCAAAGAGCGACGGCTGATGTCGCGCTCCAGCGTATGCTCGCACCCCACCGACTTGCGATCGCGTTCCACCACAACCGGACGGTTGTCGATACCACGCGCGAAATCATAGTAAACAGCTCCGATTTTTCCGAATTTTGCAATAAGTCCTTCCTTTGAATAAGAGCGCAACTGCAATCCGTTGTAAATACCCATAGCGTGCATCTTCATCGCCGTGACCCTGCCTACACCCCAAAACGACTCCACCGGCAATTTCGCAATGAAATCAAGCGCCTGCGAGGGATGAATTGTGCAAAGCCCGTCGGGCTTACGGTAATCGGAAGCAATCTTGGCAAGAAACTTATTGAACGACACACCCGCCGAAGCGACCAGTCCAAGTTCCTCCTTTATACGGCGCTTCAGTTCGACGGCAATATCAACGGCAAGCTCAATGCCAGGCTTGTTAACCGTCACGTCAAGAAACGCCTCGTCGAGCGACAGCGGCTCTATCAAGTCCGTGTAGTCACGAAATATTGCGTGAATCTGCCGCGACACCTCCTTATAAACATTCATCCTGCCTTCTATGAAAATCAAATCAGGGCATATACGCATGGCTTTCACCGACGACATTGCCGAATGCACCCCATAGCGACGCGCCTCATAGCTTGCCGCAGCCACAACGCCGCGCTCATCGGCATGCCCAACGGCAACCGGCTTGCCTCGCAATTCCGGATTATCGCGTTGCTCAACCGACGCATAAAAAGCGTCCATATCGATATGTATGATTTTTCTGTAAAGCATTGCACCGTAAAATTACGAATTTTCCGGTAACATCAGGCAACAAAAAAGAGACACTGCCCAGCAGGCCGCGCCTCTTTCTTGATTATCACACAAAATGTCTCTAATTCCCAATAAAAAAGCCTATTTATAGGCTTCAGCCGTCGTGGTAAAATACCACTTGGCAAATTTAACAACAAACCTTTTCATAACACAATCTTTTTTAAAACCTAAAACCTAACTAAAAAACTAACAGAATATATTTTTTCAATCTATGCGATAAAATCTCTTTTTCATCTTTTCATTGCAAATATAACAACCATCTAAAGAAATTGTGCTGCATAAATATGTTTTTTAGCATATTTTTAACACAAATCAAACCATTAGAACATTATATATTCCATTTTTACACATACTGAAAATGTCAAGAAATTCATCTTTTTACATTTCAATTCATTTTTCCATCAAATATTTGCACATCTCGGAAAGTTGCACTATCTTTGCACTCGCTAACTGAAAATAGCGACTATCAATGGTGCGGTAGTTCAGCTGGTTAGAATACATGCCTGTCACGCATGGGGTCGCGGGTTCGAGTCCCGTCCGCACCGCAATAAAGAGGATTGTCAACAAGGCAGTCCTCTTTTTTTATTATCTTCCACACTATATCTATTCAAAATAAGGCCTTAACCGACAAAATTCTCATACAGAACAAAATTTCCCACCGACAATTCTCACAGTGGAATCACATCAATTATATCCAAATTCGATTTTTCTGAATCATTTATTACAATGTGTAGGCAAATCTTATTATTTTATTACATAAATTTGCTGAATTATAAAATTTAATTATAACTTTGCATAATTCAAAAAAAACAAACATTTACCATTATGACCAAATTTTACTCACTTGTCTGCTTGTTAGCATTGACAGCCACCACAACATTCGCGGCAGAGCCATTGCCATACAACATAGATTTTATGCAAGGCAACGAAGGCTGGACGCCCTACGACCTCGACGGAGACGGAAAGACATGGGGTACAGACATTACCTACGACGGTTATGCTGTTACACGATGCAACCCATCGGGCTCCAATGACTGGTTTGTGTCACCTGAATTCCATTTCGTGGAAGGTGACAAATATACAGTCACTGCACAAATCAGCTCTTACAGTTTTCTGCAAAGCGCCATGGGAGCGCCTGTGAAACTGATGTTCGGAGACCAGAATTATCAACCTGAAACATTTTTATGCCAGCCACAATACATCGTGCAAGGTGCACCGTCCACTGCCACGATTGAATTTACAGCGACAGTAACAGGAGACTATCCTATATCAATTGTCAATGCGGTATCCGACAACAACGTGCCAATATTCGTGTCGTCGTTCAGCATTGAATGCACATATTCCCAAACTCCAGAAAATCCAGACACTCCGACACTGCCATATAGCCACAACTTCTCCAGCGAAGGCTTGGGAGACTGGATCACCTACGACGCCAATGGAGACAATACCACTTGGAGCGTATTTGAAGGATTCGGCGCATATTGCTCCACATACAGCGGAACAAATGATGACTATCTGATTTCTCCGGCTCTCCCATTCGAAGCAGGTATAGCATATCAGGCAAAGGTGAAACTCAACGAATTCGGTATGGGAGGCGCAAGCAACAACATCGAAGTAATGACCGGCACAAGCAAGGACGGCTCCGGCTACACATCCATAGGTGCGCTTTCCCTTGTCCCTGGAGAAGAGAGTGTCGTGCAATTCCAATTCGAGGAATCCGGCAATTACAGCATAGCACTCCACGAAACAAGCGGAATGGCAGCAGCATGGTATGTTGAATCAATCACCATTGAACCAGCCAGCACAGGCGAGACTCTGCCTCCCGGGGTAAAATTGCAGAAAGATTTTTCCGACGGCTCTTTGCAAGGATGGACAGTGCTCGATGGCAACAACGACAACAACAAATGGCATTTTGAGAACGGAGCGGAAGGAATATCCCTGACAATGTCGTTTGCCGGAGCACAAAACGATTGGCTCATATCGCCAAGCATGCAGCTCGAAGCAGAAAAAGCATATATCGCCACCTACACAATTGCGGCATCAGGCGGAATAGAGCCCGAAATCATATCCACAGCCTACGGTGCTGCCGCTTCCATAGAAGCAATGACCAATGAAATAGCCACAGAGAGCATCAATCCTGGAGAAAAAACGACTTATTATCACCGCTTCACGCCAGAAGCTGACGGACAATATTATTTCGGATTTCACGCAACATCCCCGGCATTCAACGGCACGATACAAATACTCGACATTACCGTAAAAGAAAGCGAAGGGATAACACCGACTGCCCCGACCGAGCTGACAGCGGAATCCGATATCCAGGCACAAACCGTAATGCTTTCCTGGAAAAATCCGTCTATCGACACTGAAAATATCAGTATCACAGATGACATAAACATACGCATCACACGAAACGGGGAGACAGTCGCCACCGTCACCGGCAGTGCTGGAGAGACAATGACATACACCGACCGCCCTGCTCCATTTGAAGGCAACGCGACATATCAGATATATGCATACTGTACGGAAGGTAAAGAAAGCGAACCTGACGAAACCACAATCAATCTTGACGATTTCCAAGGAGAACAGAAAGTGCTTTATTCTTGCGGAAATGTCTATGGCGGAGATTTTGCTAACTGGACTGTCGTGAACGTCACGGGAAACAACAACTGGAAATACGCCCTCGACAATGACACATGGGCAATCACATATGGAAATCCTTGCGACGACTGGCTGATATCACCGGCCATCGACTTATCTCCCGACCGCCGTTATGTAATCGATGTGGAAATCAGTTCAGGAATCAACTTCCCGGCAGACATAGAATTATATACCGGACACGGGGTAACACCAGAAGAAATGGACAATCTCGTCCAAAGCTTCACGGCAGAAGGCAACGGAGCGATACACTACACGACAAAACAGTTTGCCGTGACAGAGGCTGGTGACTACCATTTTGGAATCCGTGCCACAAACATCGCCACACAAACCACTGTCAGAAGTTTCACTGTGTATTATTACGAGAACAATTCTACCGGACCTGTTGACACTCCTTATACAGAAGACTTCGAAGACGCTCTCAACGGATGGAAGCTTCCGGAAGCATCGTCATTCTCGATTGCTGACGGGAAATTAACATCCACATCCGACGGCTCGGCAAGAAACGAGACCATATATACCCCTCTCGTCAATATGAAAGCCGGCTACACTTACGAAATAACATTCGACTACATTTTCGAAGGTACAGAAAGCAGCAATTTCGCATTCTGTATGTCAGCAGGGCAAAGCGAGGCAGAAATAATCGGCAATAGCCTGACAACACTCAAAACATCCGACACAAGCGGACGCTATTTATTCACGCCTGATTCCGACGGCACTTATTGCGCCGCTTGGCAGCTTGATGTCAACGAAACAGACAACTGCACTGTCTCGATTGACAATCTTGCCATCGGAATTAATATTTACACAACCCTTCCTTACAACGAAGACTTTGAAAGCTATTCGCCAAACAGTTTGCCGACAGGCTACAATGGCGTGACAGTCGCTGAAGTCGAAGGTAATATGGCTGCATCCATCGATGCGACAGCTTCCAGTCCGTGGTTCATTTATGACAGGCTACGCGACACTTACAGCTTGACTTTCAAATCAATAAGCGACGCACCAATAACAATAACAGTAACCAACGGTACGGAAACCCTGGAAGCAGGCACAACGGAAGCCGCTGACAACTGGACAGAACACACATTCCGGATTCCGGCATTCGAAGCCACAGAAGCTTATAACATACAGCTAAAATTCAGCCACAACGGCACCAATGCTAAAATCGACGATTTAAGCATCATAATGAACGAACGCCCGATAGAAGCGTCCGCTCCAACAAATTTCAGGACATTCCTCTCGTATCTTGGAGATTCTGCCGACCTGTACTGGAACAATCCTTCCACCGACACATCCGGTGAGACATTGCAAAACGACGTGACTGTCACCATCTATTGTGGAGAAAACCAAATCGCATCGGTGACTGGTGCCCCTGGCGCACAAATGCAGACAGAATCAGCAATCAATGAAAGCGATTGGATCAACGGAATAATAGTTTTCCGCGCAGTAGCTTCTTGCAATGAAACAATAGGAAAAGCCTCAACTTCAATCATAAGGCAAAATGAAGACAGGGTAACATATCAGATACACGACTTCGATTTCTCCGACGATGAAGAATGGACGGCAAACGACTGGACATTGTCCGACGGAGCATTTACTGCTTCCGGAGAAAACAAGTCCACCCTTACTTCTCCTGACTTCCAACTGGAAGAAGGCTCAATCTACTTGATTCGCTACCACCTTGTGACAAGCGCCGATTCACCTGCAGATGTGACTGCCAGCATAAACGGAGATTCACAGACATTCAAGAATTTGTATCTCGGAATCGACTCCTATGCTGGAGAGTACCCGTATTTTGAGCTGCTGACCTCCCGCATCGGGACAACCGGTGACTACAACTTCACCATCGAAGCGGAAAACATTGGAGAGTCCGTCTCAATCAACGCAATCGGCATCTACGAAGTACGCGAATATCCGGCTGTCTGTGAATTGCCTTATGAGAACGGATTTGACGACCCGGCATGGACTGCCGTCAATTCACGAGAGCCGAACTGGACAATTGCCTATTCCACAATCCCGTGGATAATCTCTGAAATGGGAAAGACATCTGGTATCAGCGCATTCTCAGGCACCCGCGCACTTGTTGCCCCGGTAGCTGTTGCTAAGAACCGTATGGATTTAATCTACACTCCGTTGTTCTGTATAAAGGCCGGCAAGACTTGCAAGGTTGAATTTGAATACTACCAGCCATCCGAATCAGGCGGACTTGGCTTTGTATATTCGACAGATCCAACCGATTATGAAAACTACGGTGAAATTGCCGACCTGCCAATGTCTGCGGAATGGAAGCATTTTGAAACAACTTTCACAAACGAAGGCACAGACGATGCAAACATCACTTTCGGATTCTTGGCATTCTGCGGAGAAGTCGCAAATGACAAAATAATAGCCATCGACAATTTCAGAATTGCGGAAGATTCAGGTGATGGTTCCGTAGAAAGTTTGAATACTGACGATAAAGTATATTACAGCAACGGCAACCTCTATGTCCCGGAAGAAATCCTGCAACTGGCAATCTATGATATGCAGGGACGATTAGTGATGGCAAGCGATGCCACAGGCACACTATCACTCTCGAAACTTAACCGCGGCATCTACGTCGTCAAAGCTAAGAATACAGACGGCACTGTACAAACTATTAAAATCGCAAAATGAATCTAACTGAAAAATAATGAAAAAATTATCATTATTTCTATTAGCTGCTGTGAGCCTGCCTTTTCTGGCAAGCTCACAGCTTATGCCAAAACTCGCCAAAGACGGCGTGGAGCTATATGTGGGCATCGGAGCCAATTATACGTGGGGCGATGGTGTGTTTTCGACCGACTCTGCAGGAATCTACAAGCTGCCTGCCGGATACGGAGGCAATATCTGCTTCAAAGCACCTGTGATGGTAAGCGGTGGAATCACCTATCATAACGGCAAAATATATGTAAACTCCTATGATGACACAAACGGATTCGAATGGATGCTCGTGCCACAATGGAGAATCTACGACCTGCGGACAGGCGAGCTTGAAAAAGCAATCGACGGCGACGATAATCTTGCCGATTGCACCAATGCCCTGACTTATGACATTTCATCCGACAAAATTTACGGCATCGGTCAAAACAACAACGGAATATATCTTGCATCAATCGAGCCGGAAACCGGAGAAAAGACAAACATCGGATGGCTTACAGAAAACGGCAACCGTCTCTATACCTGCAATGCAATAGCATCAAACCGATATGGTATGCTCTATACCATCTATGAATCCTATGGTAATCCCGGGACTGCCAAATTCGGTCGTATCAACCCTGCCAACGGGCAAATTTCTTTTATCGGGGACATACGATGCGAAAACATGCTTGAAGGAGACGGACTTATGATGATGAGCAGCCGACATGCCCTCATTTTCAATCACGAATCCAACAAACTATACTGGATACATACAGGCTCAAGCCTGACCGCAGGCGACTATTATATGCCTGTTTTCGAAATGAATGTCAATACGGGAGTCGCGACCATGGCAGGATACCTGCCCGAAGGGAATTCCGTAACCGGGGCATTTTTCAATGAGCCACTGCTCACCGCTCCCGACGGAGTCAACGACCTTGAATATATCCATTCTCCGGAATCAGAAGATTTTCTCACAGGACATCTGACAATGACCGCACCTTCAACCACTTATGATGGTGACATACTCACCGGTGAGCTCACAATCGTAATAACAGACGGTGACGAGGAAATAGAGCGCATAAGTAACGTCGTGCCAGGACAAACCATAACGACAAAAGAACGCACATTCCAATATGGGGAGCACAAATTTTCGTGCCGCGCAATATCGGCAGACGGCGAGGAAAGCGCCACTTGTGAGTTCCCAATGTTCTTGGGGTATGATTTGCCATCGAATCCTACAAATGCAAAGCTGACAGCTGACGGACAGAAAATCACCCTCACATGGGAAACTCCTACAACCGGAATTCACGGCAACGAAATAGACACCGAAAACATCACATACCTCATCATGCGTTATCCCGAAATGGAAATTGTAGCCGAAAACTACGACCAGACATCATATGAGGAGACTGTGCCGGATGAATTGCATCGCTACACATTCATAATATGGGCATGCTACAACGGACAAAACGGCTATGGAATAACATCCAATTCCATAATAGCAGGAATGCCGCTCGATGTACCTTACGCTACCGATTTTTCAAATTCCCAGGAAATGGAAAACCGTTACAAGATACTCGACAACAATGGTGACGGATGCTCGTGGAATTACGATTATATGAACAACATGGCAATATATGTGTACAGCAATGTCAATGCCGCCGACGACTGGCTTTTCACCCCGCCAATCAACTATATTGCGGGACATACTTATGAATTGTCTATCAACGTCAACTCAGGAATAAGCGACCAGCTCGACAGTCTTGAAATAACATTCGGCAACGATGACGAGATAGAAGCGCAAGAAACGATTGACGACATACTTGCCGTGCCATATGAGCCTACCGGATATTCTTTTAAAGTGACACCGGAAGTATCTGGAGTGCATTTCTTCGGACTGCATATCCATTCACCGGCATTTGGAGGATTCTTCAGGCTTAGAAGCCTTGAAATAACCGACATAACCGAAGGAGGTATAGCCGATATCGATGACAGCGGCATAAAAGCGCGTTACTCAAACGGAATAATAACCATTGACAATCCAGAGAAATATGATACCACTATCTGCACAATCAACGGCATTGTCATTATGCGTTCATCAGCAGAGACAGTATCAGCAGAGGTTTCCAATGGCCTATATATAATAAGATGTGGCGATAAGACACAAAAGATAATAGCACGATAATATTTTAATCACACACTGAGTGTTACAGTATCAGAGCTGGATGCTTAATTAAGCATCCAGCTCTGATACTTCCTAATCCGGATTTTTCTGAAGAGACACCACCGTAGGCTTTTCTTCCAACATATCCAGATATGTCTCTATCTTGTCTCCACCTATAGAGTTTTCAGATACACTTTGTGAGCGCGAGACACGGAAATTGATTAAGTCAGAAGGAATTATTCCGATTTCCATCGAATATCCGACCCTGTACGACTCCTTGTCATAGACCACTCCCTCTTTTTTCTTGTAACTCAATTCCATTCGCACCTCAAAAGGCATTTCCACATTCTTTACTTCCTTTCCCCAAGGCAAAGAACTTAATTTCTCCGTTTTCATTATCCCGTCGGCATCCCTGTAAGAAATTGTCACATCAACAAGCTCCGGCAGACTCTCAAGAGTCGTAATCTTATAAAACACTTCCGCACTGACATCCTTTTCCAGCTCATCAGGCTCGCCAGTGCCAGAATCGCCACAACCGGCAAACGGAATACACATGACAAGCATTAAAGCCCATTTCAGGAAACCAATCTTTTTCATATCTGAATATTAAATTTCAAAAACGACATCAAAGGTACAAACTATGCATTTCACCGCCAAAAGCAAAACACCTAAATAAACACGCCCAAACAATTGGGGAAACCTCCATATTCTGTATCTTTGCAAGTATGAAATGGATAACCACCATATTAGTCTTATTGTCAGCGACAGCCGCTTTTTCACGGCAAGCACCTGATTTCGATATGGAAAGCCGTGATGGAGCCAGCTACAGCCTCGACAGCCTGCGCACACCGCTGACTTTACTCTATCTTACCAACATCGATTGCGACATATGCGAAGAAGCAAGTGACAGCATTGCTTCCTCAACAATAATCAACAACGCCATAGCCGACGGACAGCTCACAGTACTTTCCGTCTATATAGGCAATGACCGGAAAGGATGGTTGCGCCGCAAGCCGCACCCGCAATGGAAAGAATGCATCAATCCGTCAATGAGCGTCTATGAAAGCGACAGTTACGACTTTACATATCTCCCGGCATTCTACTTAATCGACATCCGCCACGAAATCATCGACTCACCACAATCCGTCAAAGCCATGGAAGACGCCATAACCGAATACACTTCCCATAAATAATTCCCAATAAAAACATACCGCTAAATTTTCTGAATTATGTTGCACAACATATTTCAGAATGACACATATTGCCTATAATATCTGTAATTTTGACGGAAATTTTGCAAACTTAAAACCAAAAACTAAATCGTACACTAAAAAACTATGGGCTCTAACCTATTCTGGATTGTGCCGCTTTCATCAATTGCGGCGTTAGTGTTGGCGTGGTACTTCTACCATCAGATGAAAAAAGAAGACGAGGGCACGCCGACAATGCGAAAAATAGCGGAATACGTGCGCCAAGGCGCAATGTCGTATCTAAAACAACAGTACAAAATCGTAAGCTACGTATTCATCGCTCTCGTAGCGCTGTTTGCAATAATGGCTTACGGATTCAACCTTCAAAACTCGTGGGTGCCGGTGGCATTCCTTACAGGCGGTTTCTTCTCCGGACTTTCGGGATTCCTCGGAATGAAAACCGCCACGTATGCATCTGGACGTACAGCAAATGCTGCACGCACATCGCTCAACAGAGGCTTAAAAGTGGCTTTCCGAAGCGGTGCAGTCATGGGTCTTGTCGTTGTAGGTCTCGGACTTTTCGACATATCATTCTGGTATCTGCTACTTGAATATTGCATTCCTGAAGACGCGATGAGTCCGACATCAAAACTATGCGTAATCACCACCACAATGCTTACGTTCGGCATGGGAGCATCGACTCAGGCACTGTTTGCCCGTGTAGGCGGTGGTATATATACAAAAGCTGCCGATGTAGGTGCCGACCTTGTCGGCAAAGTGGAAGCCGGAATTCCTGAAGACGACCCGCGCAACCCTGCCACGATTGCAGACAACGTGGGCGACAACGTAGGCGATGTTGCCGGAATGGGTGCCGACCTCTATGAATCATATTGCGGCTCAATCCTCGCCACCTCGGCTCTCGGCGCGGCCGCATTCATGACATCAGGCGATGTGGATATGCAGTTCAAGGCAGTCATTGCCCCGATGCTTATCGCAGCAATCGGAATCCTTCTGTCCATTCTCGGAATCTTCACTGTACGCACGAAAGAAAACGCGGGAATGAAAGAGCTGCTACGCTCGCTATCATTCGGCACCAACCTCAGCTCCGTGCTTATCGTAGGAGCCACGTTCCTTATCATGTGGCTTCTCGGCATAACCAACTGGGTATATATTTCGTGTTCAGTTGTAATCGGGCTTCTTGTCGGTGTCGTAATCGGACAATCGACTGAATATTTCACATCGCAGTCCTACCGTCCGACCAAGCGTCTTTCCGAAAGCGGAAAGACAGGTCCGGCCACAGTGATAATCTCAGGTATCGGACTTGGCATGATTTCCACCACCATACCGGTAATAGCAGTTGTGGCAGGCATCATCCTTTCCTACTGGTTCGCTTCAGGATTCGATCTCTCCAACGTGGCAATGGGTCTCTATGGTATCAGTATCGCTGCCGTAGGCATGCTGTCAACTCTTGGTATCACACTTGCGACCGACGCTTATGGTCCGATTGCCGACAACGCCGGTGGCAATGCCGAGATGAGCGGTCTGGGAGCCGACGTCAGGAAACGCACCGACGCGCTCGACTCGCTCGGCAACACAACAGCCGCCACCGGAAAAGGCTTTGCCATAGGCTCTGCAGCACTCACCGGTTTGGGATTGCTCGCATCATACATCGAAGAGATACGCATCGGTTTGGAACGTGCAGGCACAACAATGCTCGAAATGGCAAACGGAATATGCGTGCCTCTGAAAGAAGCCACTTTCACCGATTTCATGAACTATTATGAAGTGACACTGATGAATCCGAAAGTGCTTTCCGGAATATTCATCGGCAGTATGATGGCATTCCTGTTCTGCGGTCTGACAATGAACGCCGTAGGACGTGCAGCCTCTCATATGGTGGAAGAAGTACGCCGCCAGTTCCGTGAAATCAAGGGCATCCTCGAAGGCAAGGCTACACCTGACTATGCACGCTGCGTGCAGATTTCAACCCGCGGAGCACAACGAGAAATGGTGTTCCCGTCATTGCTCGCAATCATTGCGCCGATTGTAACCGGTCTGATTTTCGGCGTTCCGGGTGTCATCGGCTTGCTCATTGGCGGTCTTTCTTCCGGTTTCGTACTTGCCATCTTTATGGCAAATTCAGGCGGAGCTTGGGACAATGCCAAGAAATATGTGGAAGAGGGCAACTTCGGAGGAAAAGGCGGCGAGGTTCACAAGGCAACAGTCGTAGGCGACACCGTAGGCGACCCGTTCAAGGACACATCAGGACCAAGCCTCAATATCCTCATCAAGCTGATGAGCATGGTAGCTATCGTGATGGCAGGTCTGACCATCTCGTGGAGCTTATTTGCTTAAATCTTTCTGATACGCTATACGTGGAGTGCCGTTGTGGGTGTAGATTATCCCGCAACGGCAAAACTCCATCTTATAGAGGATACGTTGCATCACATAATTGTCGGAATGTGTGTCAACACGGATATTTGGAAATTTCGTAAAGCACCACTCCAGACATTTCTGCCCGATATTTGCCACCAGGCCGTCGCCAGCAAGACGATGGACCACGGCATAAGGCTTCGAATTCAGCCACTGTCCATCGTCGATACGTGCGTAAGTGGGGTCTTCACCCGGAATAAGAGCAAACACCGCATGGATTATCCCGCACTCGTCCCATACGTGACAGTAACCGTTTTCAATGTCGGCAACGATTATGGAACGCTGAGGGTATCCGTCTATCCATTGGTCAGGATTACCTGAACGCACCATAAAAGCCTTCGCGCCGTCATAGATTTCCATCAGCCTGTCCAAGTCATGCAATGTAGCTTTCCGTATCATATTACAATTCGATTTGTTTAATCAACAGTGCAAAAATACAAATTACGATGAAAAGATTAACCGTATTATTTCTATTGTGCGCCATTACGGCAATGGCATACGCCGCCGATGGCTATGAGAAAAAAGTGTTCGTTTCCGACAACGGCGACTCGCTTCAATATCGTCTGCTTGTCCCGGAACATATAGAAAGCGGGAAACAATATCCGCTGGTCATATTCCTGCATGGAGCCGGCGAAAGGGGCTCTGATAACGAAAAACAGCTCACCCACGGCAGCCAGATGTTTCTTAATCCGGTAAACCGTGAAAACTATCCTGCCTATGTGCTGTTTCCACAATGTCCGGAAAGCGGATATTGGGCATATTCTTCACGCCCGGAATCATTCGAGGGCGGAAAAATGCCCGCAAACCCTCAGCTCACACCTGTAATGAGGACACTGAAACAATTGATAGACTCCTACATAAGCCGTAACGACATTGACAAGTCACGCGTATATGTGATGGGTTTATCCATGGGAGGAATGGCCACCTACGACATCAGTTGCCGGTATCCGGAAACATTTGCGGCAGCCATAGCAATATGCGGCACCGTCAATCCGTCGCGAATGGCAGCCGCCAAATCCGTGAAATTCCGCATTTTCCATGGCGATGCCGACGATGTTGTACCTGTCGAAGGGTCAAGAGGCGCATACCGGGCGCTTAAAGCGGCAGGAGCGGATGTGGAATACATCGAATTCCCCGGATGCAACCACGGCAGCTGGAATCCGGCATTCTGTTATCCGGATTTTATGCAATGGCTTTTTGCCCAACGCAAGAAATAGCCCGACACACGACAAAGACAGCAATATGAAAGCAGCCTTCCTGTAACAGGAAGGCTGCTTTCATACCTGATTATAGAATCGTACCTATTTTATCACGCCGAGCTCCTTGCCAACCTTGACGAATGCCGCAATCGCCTTGTCGAGATGCCCTCGCTCATGGCCTGCGGAAAGCTGCACACGGATACGCGCCTGCCCTTTCGGCACAACAGGGTAATAGAATCCTGTCACATAGATGCCTTCCTCCTGCATCTTGGCGGCAAAGTCCTGAGAAAGCTTTGCATCATAAAGCATTACCGCGCAAATTGCCGATTGCGTAGGCTTGATGTCGAAACCGGCAGCAATCATCTTTTCGCGGAAATAGTTTACGTTTTCCACCAATTTCGTATGCAAGGCGTCACTCTCCTCAAGCATCTTGAACATTTCAAGACTTGCCCCTACAATTGCAGGAGCGACAGAATTGGAAAACAAATACGGACGAGAACGCTGACGCAGCATATCGATGATTTCCTTGCGCCCTGTGGTAAATCCTCCCATTGCTCCTCCGAAAGCCTTTCCAAGCGTCCCGGTAAAGATATCGATGCGACCGTAAAGATTGAATTTCTCAGCCACACCACGGCCTGTGTCACCAACCACACCGGCAGAATGCGACTCATCGACCATTACCAAAGCGTCATACTTTTCAGCAAGGTCGCAAATCTTATCCATAGGTGCCACATTGCCGTCCATCGAGAACACACCGTCAGTGGCTATTATACGGAAACGCTGAGCCTGTGCCTCTTTCAAGCAACGTTCCAATTCAGCCATATCGGCATTGGCATAGCGATACCGCTTAGCCTTACAAAGACGTACACCGTCGATGATGGAAGCGTGATTAAGAGCATCGGAAATGATTGCGTCATCCTCCGTGAACAACGGTTCGAACAAACCGCCGTTAGCATCGAAACAAGCAGCATAAAGGATTGTATCCTCCGTCTTAAAATACTTGGATATTGCCGCCTCAAGCTGCTTGTGGAGATCCTGTGTGCCACAAATGAAACGCACTGAGGACATACCGTATCCGTGACTGTCCATAGCACGTTTTGCAGCATCGATAAGCCGTTTGTTGTCCGATAACCCAAGATAGTTGTTAGCACAGAAGTTGAGCACATCAGAGCCGCTACCAACCTTTATATCCGCACGTTGCGGCGACGTGATTATCCTTTCGTTTTTATACAATCCGGCAGCTTCGATAGAAGCAAGCTCGTCTGACAAGAATTTTTGAAATTTACCGTACATAAGATATGGTTTTTTAGATTTGCCGTAAAATTTATAAATAGGTATCCCAAAGTTAGTGATTTTTTATCTGCCAACGGAATTTTTCAGGGAAAATATCACCTGAGTTGAATTTTTCTTTGCTACCTTTGCCTATTGAAGGGGGATTGTATCCCGGCTTTTCCTACTAACAAGAAAACGAAATGCTATAACGATGAAGAATGTGCTTATAATCGGTTCCACCGGACAGATAGGTTCGGAGCTGACCATGAAACTGAGAGGAATCTACGGAGGTGACGGCATCGTTGCCGGATACATAAAAGGTGCTGAGCCGAAAGGCGAATTGCTCGAGTCAGGACCATCGGCAATGGTGGATGTCACAGATGCCGGGCAAATTGCAGATGCCGTGAAAAAATATAAAATCGACACCATCTACAATCTTGCAGCACTTCTCTCTGCTGTGGCAGAGGCAAAACCGCAACTTGCATGGAAAATCGGTATAGGCGGACTATTCAACGTTCTTGAAGTGGCACGCGAATGTGGATGTGCCGTATTCACGCCAAGCTCCATCGGCTCATTCGGCGACGACAGCCCAAAGGACAAAACTCCGCAAGACACATTCCGCAATCCGCACACAATGTACGGAGTCACAAAAGTCTCAGGAGAGTTGCTTAGCGACTACTATTTCTACCGGTTCGGCGTTGACACACGCTCGGTGCGCTTCCCGGGGCTTATATCATACGTCACGCTTCCTGGTGGCGGTACTACAGACTACGCTGTTGACATCTACTATTCTGCCGTACGCGGCGAGACATTCGAGTGCCCTATAGCCGCCGGCACATTCATGGACATGATGTATATGCCCGACGCTTTGCGTGCGGCAATCGAGATAATGGAAGCTGACCCCGCCAAATTCAAACACCGCAATTCGTTCAACATTGCGTCGATGAGTTTTGACCCTGAAATAATCTATGCTGCAATACGCAAATACATCCCGGATTTCAAAATGATATACAAAGTGGACTCGCTCCGCCAGAAAATCGCAGAATCATGGCCTAATTCTTTAGACGACACCTGTGCCCGCGAAGAATGGGGATGGAAACCGGAATACGACCTCGACGCAATGACGCGCGACATGATTGCACGGCTCCGCGAGCGTCTGCCATAAGTACTTCATATCAACAAGCATATAAGAAAGCCCTCCTTTCATTAATACTGAAAGAAGGGCTTTCTTTATCCGACACAACACATACAAATTAATTTATGGATTATATTTACAATCAATCAGGTCTCCTGCGAAATAACGGTCATAAGAAGCCATATCTATCAGTCCGTGACCTGACAGGTTGAAAAGTATCACTGTATGCTTTCCTGCCTCCTTGGCGCTGTTGGCTTCCCTGATTGCAGCAGCTATGGCGTGCGACGATTCCGGTGCCGGGATTATACCTTCCGTGCGGGCAAACAGCGTGGCAGCCGCAAACGTTTCAAGCTGTGGTATATCCACCGCGTCTATGAATCCGTCTTTCTTCAAGCGACTGACGATAGAGCCTGCCCCATGATAGCGCAATCCTCCGGCATGGATATTGGCAGGCATAAAGTCGTGTCCAAGTGTAAGCATCGGTATCAGCGGCGTATATCCGGCCTCGTCGCCGAAATCATATCGGAATTCTCCCTTTGTCAATTTAGGACATGATTCAGGCTCTGCCGCCACAAAACGGGTGCTGCGCCCGCCCGACAAATTATGACGCAAGAACGGGAACGAGATGCCAGAAAAATTACTGCCTCCACCGAAACAACCAATCACTACATCGGGATATTCGCCCGCCATTTCCATCTGTTTTTCAGCCTCAAGCCCTATCACGGTCTGATGCAACGCCACGTGATTGAGCACAGAGCCGAGCGTGTATTTGCAATTGGGCGTTGACATCGCCAGCTCCACTGCTTCGGAAATAGCCGTTCCAAGCGACCCCTGGCAATTAGGATTGTCGGTTATTATCTTACGCCCGGCTTTGGTTGACATACTCGGTGACGCTATCACCTCCGCACCGTAAGTCTGCATAATCGACCGGCGATAAGGCTTCTGATTATATGACACTTTCACCATATACACAGCCAGCTCCAGCCCGAAATGCCTCGCCGCGAGCGACAAGGCAGCCCCCCATTGACCGGCACCTGTCTCCGTAGTGATATTGGTTACACCTTGTTTCTTGCAATAATATGCCTGAGGAATTGCAGAGTTAAGCTTATGCGAGCCTACCGGACTGACACTCTCGTTCTTGAAATATATATGCGCCGGTGTGTCGAGCGCTTTTTCAAGCCCCGTGGCACGCACAAGCGGCGTAGGGCGCCATATCTTGTACATATCTCGCACCTCTTCCGGAATCTCTATCCAACGATCGACAGTGTTCACCTCCTGCTTTGCGAGCTCTTCCGCAAACAGCGGATATAAATCATCCGCCTTCAATTCACGCTTTGTCGCCGGATCAAGCAATGGCTGCGGCTTCACCGGCATATCGGGCAAAATATTATACCACGCTTCCGGTATTTCCTTTTCTTGCAACAAGAATTTTTTGGCATCAGTTTTCATAATAAAATGCATAAATATAAATACACATCGCAAATATAAGCATAAATATTCCGATTATGCAAATAAAAATTGAATTTATTCTACAAAACTCACGTATGGTGATTCTCAAATGATAAAAACAAAAGCCGGGATGCGCCACAATATGGCACATCCCGGCTATAACATACAACATCAAATATTATTTGACGAACTTCAATGTCTTTACAGCATTGCCAGTCGCAATCTTGGCAACATAAACGCCGCCAACAAGAGCGTCAATCGAAATCTCGGCATCAGTCGATTGCGGAGCTACCGAAATCACATTCACACCGGATATGCTGTAAACATCTACAGCCACGATGTTCTCTCCTGCTGCAACCTTCAATACAGAGCCAGAACGAATCACCGTTATAGCATCAGCACCAAGCTGCCCTACGCCACCCTGCGGCAATTCGATGTCGTTGATGGAAGCAGTGCGCACAGCCGACTCGTCGAACCTGTTAAACTCAAGATTGTCGAACAGCAAAACGCCTTCCCAAGCCTGCTGAGGCACGTCAGGAGTATTGTCAGTATTCAAGTGAGTAAGGAAGAAGCTGTCTATACGCCAGATGCCATTCAACTCGTCCTCACCGGTAAATGCTGAATACGGGTCATTCGCCATGTCCCAAACCACGTGTTTCCATCCGCGGAAATCGAGCACAGTCTCAGGGTCACGGTATTTGATACCACCAGTCGAGCTGTTGGCACGCACACGTACTGAAACCTTATTGTTAGAGCCGTCGCCATATACCCAGAATGAAAGAATTCCGTCAACCGTCTCATGGACTGTGGAAGCTCCTGCATTGTAATATTCACGAATCATCCAAGCTCCACCTGTATCCATCGGGTCGAACGAATAGTTAAGCTGCAAGCTTCCGCTGCTGTCCTTACTTGCGGTAATGCTGCTTGTCTCAATAGAATTTGCATCCTGTGTAAGACCCGCGCTCGAGCCGGAGCCGTCAGGAGCCCAGAATCCCGACACATCGTCAAGTGCAAGCACTGTCTCCTGCGAAGTGATATCACGATACTCCGAAAGGAACCGGAAATTGTACTCGTCAGAAAGGTTACCCGACAGGTCGGCCAGTCCCTCCTTCACTGTCACCAAGAAGCATTTATCCAACGGAAGATCCTCATCGAAATAATAATGGAGCACAGATCTCTCCCCTACCACAGCGTGAGTCAGCGAGCCTGAGTAAGTATTGCCTTCCTTGTCTTTCACCGTAACGAAATCAGCATAAGTATCCTCGTTCCAGTTCAAAGGCTCATTATATTCAATACGGATAACCGGACGGAGATTGTAAACCACCTCACCATCTGATGCCGGATCGGTAGATACCACAGATGCCGGAGTCAAATCAGGCTCTGCCATTGTTATCTCCAGCACGTAATCGTCGCCTGCTGTCCCGTCACCGTTGCCATCGAGCAATTGCCCTGTTTGCGAGTTCTTAGCCACCGAGCCGTCGATACGGATAGTATATTTAGTATTAGGAACAAGTTCTGAGATGTCGAGATTCAAAGTATAGTCATTATCCCACGACAATTCCACCTTTCCATCATTGTCGATAGAGAATCCCTCTTCAACAGAAGCACGGTCCATATTGCGAGAGAAAGTAAGCACTATAGGATATACCGGACTTACAGACGTCAAATCATCGATTGAAATGCTTTCCACTTTTGCCGGAGCATTCGAAGTCATTTCCACATCGAGCCAGGTTACATTATCGTTAGCCAAACCGTCAGGATCGGATTTGATAGTCACAGTTTTCGTAACAGGGTCGTATCCTTCTGCCGCAAATGTCACTTCCACTTCCTTATTGGCTTCTATCCCCTCAAAAAGATAGAAACCATTATGAATGAGGTCAGGATTATTGGTGTATTTGTTGAACACAGATTCCCAAGTGTCGGTGGTATAAGTCTTCCCGTCGGCAGTTACCGTGACACCGTTGATTGGCACGTTGTTCTCCGAATTCGTGATTATACCGGCAAGGAAAGTCTGCACCGGGCATTCAAGCCCATGGTACTCCAATATCGAGCGGAAAGCTGCAAATCCCTCAAGACGCTTATAGTCGTCATTGATGTTGAGCTGCTGCTGAGAAGCGATGGTATGGTATCCGCCTTCGCTCAATAACGACGCCATATTCGAGCGGCGGTTGACCGAAAGATATGGATACTGGTTGGCGTGAGTGGCCGGACTCGGGTCGTAATAACAACGGTCTGCATAATTGCCGCGTGTCGTGATACGCATCACTCCCGTAAGATTCGGATTCAGAATCTCTCCATACGCTTTTCCACCGTTAGGAGTCTTTTCTATGATTTCACCATCTTTCTTCCATCCGCCGTACATTGTCAACGTAGTATTCACATCAGCGGCAGCGTCGGAATGGATTGAATAAAAGAAGTCAGCACCCCATGCATTAGCCATATCGCTGCGCTCCTCAAGATCAACAACAGTATTGTCATCCTCGCGGCAAAGCATTATGCATTCAGCCGGCATATCGGTATAAGTGGTGAGGTATTCCTTAATAGCCAGAGCCACACGTACAGTCTTCTCAGCTTCGGAATATCCCCATAATCCCTGATTCTCACGCGCGGAATGACCGGGATCAAGGAAAAGTTTAAAATCGCCCCAACCTTCAATTTCAGCGGCATTGACCGGCGTGCAGGGCAGCGACATAGCGCATAAGGCAGCGGCTATAAATCCTTTGCTTAGTAAATTATATAATTTCATAATCGTAATCAGTATTTGAGATCCATAACATAAATTGACGCATCCTGCGCATTCTCGAACGCCACTCTCTTACCGTCGGGCGAAACCGCCGGAGTCAATGGTATGCAATCGGTATTGCCGGTAAGAAGAACTTCATCACCGTTTTCAATGTCGATTGCGTATAGGTCGGAAGCCGTAAAACGGTTGCCATCGTCACTGACACGCGACACCACCACAGTACGGTTGTCTGGAAGCCATGCCGGGTGCGAGCCATCGCAAAGACTTTTCACGTCAGAGCCGTCGGCATTACAAGTAAACACCCCTTTTCCTGGCAATTGAAACGCAACTTTCTTGCCATCGGGCGACAATGCCGGATTAAGAACCATCTTTGCAGCATACGGCCTCAACGATGCAATCTGCTTCGCTGCGCCATCCGGGTCGTTCATCATAAGAGAATAAACATCCGGTGTAACCGATGTCTTTGCTGAAGTCTTTACATTAGCAGCCTTGAATCCGTCCCTGTCGGCGAAATTGACACGCAAGGCATCATTCCAAGTCGGGGTGCCTTTCATTCCACGTGTCTTGGCTACAACCACTCGGCTACTGCCATCCTCTGCATTCCACACTTTCAATTCGTGCAGCACACGACGATTCTCCACGACATTCGTTCTGCCAAGAATCGATTTGCTGTCGTCGCTCCAAGACATTTTATAGCCTGCCCCGGCTTCGTCGGTCACACTTTTCAATGCCGTTCCGTCGGCATTGGCAACAAGAATCCCGGCATAATTGTCGGTTGTGACGGCAATCTTTCTACCATCGGGCGACCATACAGGAGCCATCAGCCCTACATTCGACTTGATTAGCAACTGCGGCTCGCCGGCACCTTTCGGCTGGGCGAACGCAACACCTCCCGCCAGACATAGCGAAAAGGCGATGAGTAAACTTTTTTTCATAGAGTCGGTTTTTAATTAGGTTTTGTAAAAATTTATTTCTTCAAAATTAGCCAACTCAAATTAGAAATATTGTAAAAAAAACACAATTTACACTAAACCGCACCATTGCGCAAAAAAGTTTTTCCTATTTGCCGTATTGATACTTGCGCGGAGTCATACCGGTAGCGGCCTTGAAATACTTGCCGAAAAACGAAGCGTTCGAGAAATTCAATTTGTCGGCAACCTGCTGCACCGTATATTTACCCGACTTCAGCAGAGCCTTTGCCTCAAGAATCACAAAATCGCGTATCCAATGGCTTGCGTAACGCCCGCTCGTCTTCAGCACAAGTTGCGACATATATTTAGGAGTAAGGCAAAGGCGGTCGGCATAGAACGAAATCTCGCGCTGCGCGGTGCAATTCTCCTGCACAAGACTGATAAACCGCTCAAAAACCTGCGACTGCCTCTTGTCGGCCACCGACAGCGATTCCGGCAAAGCATTTTGCATCTCCTGATAGACTATGCAGAACATAATGCTTATGTAGTCGCCGGCTATCTCCTTTTTAAGAAGGAAGTCGGAATCGGATATTTTTCCGTACAAGGCAAAATACAGTTCCTTCAGCTCCTTGAACACTTCATCTCCGACGGAAAGCAACGGATGATCATTTATCACCTTCAGCAAATAGGAGGTGTGCTCCGTGATGCGGTCGGCTGGAAAAAACGAATCGGCCATAGCGATGATGAACATACGGCAGTCTGCGCTAACATCCAAGAATTCACAGATTGAGCCGGGCGCAGAGATGAGACAACTGTTCGCGCCCACTTCGTACTCCGCAAGGTTCATCCGCACTTTCATAGTCCCGCTCTCACAAAATATGGTTATCGCGAAATCTATCTTGAACGGATACTTGAACTGCAAATAATCGAACGCGTTACCAACCGGCACGGAAAACGTATCGGCCAAAAACAATCCGCCGTCATAGACAATGGCATTGTCTTCCACCGGCAACATCCGGAAATTGAAAGTATTTAATAGCTGTTTTTGCTGCATAGTGTTACTTTTTGCCACAAATATACCATAAAAGCCATTTAAATCCACAACAAGCGAGCCAAATGCACCTTTAAACAGACTTTTAGAACACTTCTCTCTCCAGATAGGGCAGCAACGGCAAACCAAAAAGGATGAAATTTGCATCAGAAATTAAAATGCACAAAATATGAGAAACAGCAAGACAATTGCATTCCTTATGCTCGCTACAGCCATTACTGGCTGCGGAAGCAAGGAAAGCACGGCAGACTACCAGCGCACCGTAGAAGTGACCCACCCGGTAGCCATAGGTAACGTGTATGAACGCACGTTCACCGGAGTGGTACGCGACGCTCAGGAAATCAGCCTCGGATTCAAGACCCCCGGGCAAATCGAGGCCGTATATGTTGACGAGGGAGATTACGTCCGTTCCGGACAAATCATAGCGCGTCTCGACGATTCCGACTACAAGTTGGGTGTGGAAGGGGCTAAAGTGCAATACGAGCAGACCAAGCGCGAGGTGGAAAGGCTCAAGACCCTCTATGAAAGCAAAAGCATCTCCGGCAACGACTACGACAAAGCCGTCTCCGGCCTGAAAGCTCTGAAAGTGCAGCTGCAATCGAACGAGAACAAATTGAGCTATACCGTGCTCCGCGCACCGGCAAGCGGCTACATCAAGCACGTGAATTTCGAGAAATCGGAAATGGTCGATGCCGGCACGCCTGTCGCCACATTGCTCGCTTCGGGCGGTATGGAAGTAGAGGTCGATGTCCCGGCATCCGTATATATGGGCCGCAACGACATAAAGTCGGTCACCTGCTCGTCGGCGTTCTCCAGCGGCAACCAAACGGCGATGAAAATTGCAGGCATAGTACCATCGGCCGACGGCAGCCAGCTTTACCGCATGCGCCTCGCATTCAGCGGCAATATGCCGAAAGAATTCACATCCGGGCTGAACGTCGCCGTCAACATCAGCTTCAACAATGCGACTTCAGACAGCACCGGATTCATACTGCCGATGAACTGCATATATGAAAAAGGCGGAAAATCGTACGTGTGGACCGTCGGCGGCGATTCAACCGCCATAGCACGGCAAGTTGAAATCATAGACATCGGTGAAGGAGGCAAGGCCATAGTGGAAGGCGGGCTGAAGGAAAGCGACAATGTAGTAAGCGCCGGAGTCAACTCCATTGCCGAGAAAGAGAAAGTAAAGATAATAGGCAAACCTGCCAAAACCAACATAGGAGGGTTGATCTGATGCGCCTGACAAAATTTTTCGTTGACCGCCCAACCCTTTTCTGGTCATTGGTAGCGGGAATACTGGTAGCCGGTGTGCTGTCGTATTTCTATATGCCCAAGCTGGAAGATCCGGCAGTGGCAGTGAAACAGGCCATGGTGGTAGTGCCTTATCCGGGAGCAAGCGCCCACGACGTGGAGCTTGAAGTGGCAATGCTTATGGAAGACGAGCTGCGCGCCCTGCCCGACGTGAAGAAAATCACCACCGAATGCCGCGACGGAATGGCAATGCTCACCGTGGAATTCAAGATGACAGTGCTCCTCGAAGACCTTGAACAGCATTTCGACCTGCTGCGGCGCAAAGTCAACGACGTGCGGCAACGTCTGCCACAAGGCTGCTACGCCCCTATCGTCATGGACGACATGATGGACGTTTACGGAATATTCTACGCCCTCACATCCGACGGCTACAGCTATCTGGAAATGTACAAGTACGCCAAATACATCCGGCGTGAGCTGCTTTCGGTGGAAGGTGTGAAACGTGTAAACATTGCCGGAAACCGCGACGAGGTAATCAACATTGTGCTTTCGAGAGATAAGCTTTCACGCAACGGAGTGGTACCGACTCAGGTAATGACATCACTGCAAAACGCCGGCAAGAAAGTCAACGCCGGAGCATTCCATAGCGGCGACGAACGCATCCCGGTGCGCATCAGCGGCGCAATGGAGAACGAGGAAGACATACGCAACCTTCTTATAAGCACCCCTACCGGGAAACAGATACGCCTCGGCGACATCGCCAAAATCGAGCGAGGGTTCTCCGAGCCGCAACGCAACGGATTCTTCGTTGACGGCAAGCCGGCTCTCGCCATCTGCATTGCCATGGAAGCCGACGCCATCGTACCGGATGTCGGGAAGGCTGTGGACGCGCGTCTTGCCGAAGCAATGAAAGACGTGCCCGCCGGATTGGAGACCGAAAAGATATTCTTCCAGCCCGACAAGGTGACGGAGGCAGTCGATTCGTTTATGGTCAACCTCGTGGAATCGGTCGCAATAGTGATTCTCGTGCTGATTTTCACCATGGGTCTGCGCAGCGGCGTGATTATAGGCTTCGGACTTATACTTACAATAGCCGTATCGTTCCCTATCCTTCTGGCATGGGGCACCACTCTGCAGCGCATATCGCTCGGAGCTTTCATCGTAGCGATGGGTATGCTCGTCGACAACGCCATAGTGATTATGGACGGAATCCTGATTGACCGCAAGCGCGGACTGCCGCAAAGCACCTACCTCTACCGCATAGGCAAGAACACCGCCATGCCGCTGCTTGGCGCCACTGTGATAGCCGCCTCCACGTTCATGGCAGTTTATCTTTCGCCCGATTCTGCGGGAGAATATGCCCACGACCTTTTCCTTGTGCTGTGCGTCAGCCTGCTGGCAAGCTGGGTACTGGCTCTGACACAAGTGCCTGTATGCGCAAAGGCATGGCTTCCCAAGACAGAAAAAGAGAAAGAGAAGAAAGGAAGCGGCGAAGTGATGAACTCGCCTGTCCACCGCTTCGTACGCCGTGCCATTTCCGTGCTAATCGGGCATAAGAAGCTGACAATCACCGTAGCGGTATGCGTATTGGCAGTATGCATATTCGGAATGACAAAGGTGAAGAACTTGTTCTTCCCCGACTTCGACTACAAGCAATTCGTGGTGGAATGCTATATGCCTGCACAGACCGATCCAGACAAGGTGCGCGACAACCTGCTCGAAATGAGCGCGCTGCTGAAAAAGAATCCGGCGGTGGAGCGCGTGGCAGTGAGCATGGGAAGCGCGCCGGCACGCTATTGCCTTGTGCGCCCGATGACATCCGGCGGCGACTGCTACGGCGAGCTTATCGTCGATTGCAAGGACTACGAGACCGTAGTGGAGCAGATTCCCTTAGTGCGCAAGCAATTGCGGGAGGCATATCCTAACGCATATATCAGGACGCGCAAATACAACTTCTCGATTGCAACGTCGCACACCGTGGAAGCGCAATTCTCCGGCCCCGACCCGGAAGTGTTGCGCCAATTGAGCGCACAGGCCGAAGACGTGATGCGCCGGTGCAAATATGTCGATAAATATTCCGTTGAAAACAACTGGAAACCGAAAGGGAAATCCTTTGTAGCCGAATACGTGCAACGCGACGCCCTGCGTGCCGGAATAGAGCGCGGCGATGCCGGGAATGCCCTGCTGGCAGCCACCGACGGATTGCCTGTCGGAGTAATCAACGACCAAGACCGTATGGTAACCATCAACCTGAAAGTGCGCAACGCCGACGGCAGCCGCATTGAGGGAATCGGCGACATACCGGCATGGAGCATGCTCAATATGCACCTCGACGAAAACGACGTGAACGCGCTGCTCACCGGAGGGATGAGCGCGGAGGAGATGCAGGACAAGATGTTCCGTAGCACTCCGTTGAGCGCGGTGACAAGCGCCATCCGCCCGGAATGGGAAGAACCAGTGGTATGGCGAGTTAACGGACAGAGAACAATCGAGGCTGAATGCGACCCAGACTACGAACAATACGATGCCACTCCAGCAAAGGTGCTGGCAGAGATAAAGGACGAAATCGAGGCGATTCCACTGCCCGACGGCTATTCCATGCGCTGGGTAGGCGAACAGGAACTGCAAGGCGACGCAATCGGCAACCTGCTGAAATATCTGCCAATCACAATATTCCTTATTCTCGGAATACTGTTGCTGCTGTTCAACAACTGGAAGAAAGTGATACTGATACTGATATGCTTCCCGTTCGTGTTCTGCGGCATAACCCCGTCGCTGCTGGCTTTCCGCGAGCCGTTCACATTCATGGCAATCATCGGTATGATGGGACTGATAGGCATGATGGTGAAAAACGCGATAGTGCTTGTCGATGAAATCAACCGTCTCATTAACGAGGAAGGCAAGCATCCGTACACGGCCGTCATAGAAGCCACCGTGTCGCGCGTGCGCCCCGTGACGATGGCATCGCTCACCACCATCGTGGGAATGATACCGCTCGTGGGCGACCCGATGTACAGCTCGATGGCCATAACCATCATGGGAGGTCTGACAATGGGCACAATCATCACGCTGATACTGTTGCCGCTGTTCTATACAGCATTGTTCAAGATTCATAAACCGGAAAAAGCAGAATAAAAACGATATGAGGACAAAACTATATGCCATAATAGCCGCCACGGCATTGGTCGCGCCGGCATTCGGCGAGAACATCGTGCTGACCGCCGACAGCTGCCGCACGCTCGCCGTGGCCAACAACGAAAGCCTGCGCAAGGCTTCGAACAACACACGTCGAGCGGAATTGGACAAGGAAATAGCCTTTACCGCCTACCTGCCCGACTTCTCAGCCACAGCTGCAGCCATGTATATGGTCGAGGATGCCGACATGATGGGAACAAAGCTGTCGATGAAAGGCACATATCTTGCGGGCGTGAGCCTCACGCAGCCACTGTATGCCGGGGGCAGGATACGTGCCGCCAACCGATTAGGAAAAATCGGGATGGAGAGCGCCAAGGAATCAGAGCGGAAAGAACGCATGCAGGTGATTGCCGATGCCGACAACGCCTACTGGTCGTATGTGGCCGTACTGAAAAAAGTGGATTTGCTCGAATCGTATGCGCTGCAGATGGATACGCTTTTCGCCCAGACCGAGAAATCGGTCAATGCGGAAATGGCCACGTCCAACGACCTCTTGCGCATCGAGACGAAACGCAGCGAGATAGCCTATCAACTGCAAAAAGCCAAGAACGGGGCCGAATTGTGCCGCCTTGCCCTTTGCAGCGTTACCGGTCTGGACTTCGGCACCGGCATATTGCCGGCCGACTCCGAAATCAGCGTCGCCATGCCCGGATCTCTGACCGACGACATATCGCAACGGCCGGAATTAGTACTACTGCAAAAACAGATTGAAGCGCGCGAAGAGCAGGTGAAAATGGCACGCGCCGACATTTTGCCCACGGTAGGACTGTCGGCAGGATACCTGTATCTTGGAAACATCAAGATGAAAGGCGTGTTCGACGCGGGCAACGGAGTGATGGCACCGTTCACCAACACGATGAACGACGGTTATACCACAGCATTGGCAACAGTGAGCATCCCGATATTCCACTGGGGAGAGGGACGCAAGAAAGTGAAACAGGCACGCATCGACGTTGACAACGCCCGGCTTGAGATGGAAGAAAATTCACGGCTTATGAAAATCGAAGTGCGCCAGGCCATACAGAACGTGACCGACAGCCACAATATGATTTCCACAGCCGAATTGGGTATGCGGCAGGCCGACGAGAACCTGAGGGTGATGCGCCGGAAATACGACGTGCAAATGTGTACCTTGACCGACCTGCTGGACGCGCAGTCGCAATGGCAACAGGCACGCAGCAACTACATAGAGGCGCAAAGCCAGTTCAAGATCTACGAGTCGGAATACTACCGCGTCACCGGCCAGCTCGACCTATGACCAGCCTAAAAACTATTTATTACGGACAAAAAATACCGGCAACATAGACTAACTATGCTGCCGGTATTTTTATACATCCAATCTTGACACTACACTTCTTCCGGAACTCCTGCAAGCTCAGGATCAATCATGATGCGCCCGCAATATTCGCAGACTATTATCTTCTTATGCATCTTGATTTCCATCTGGCGCTGTGCCGGTATGCGGTTGAAGCATCCTCCGCAGGCATTACGCTGCACAGTCACGATGCCAAGCCCGTTGCGGGCGTTGCCACGTATGCGCTTGAACGCCTTGAGCAAGCGCGGCTCGATTTTTTCCTCAAGAGCCTTGGCTTTCTCACGCAGCTTTTCCTCGTCCTGTCTTGTCTCGGAAACGATTTCGTCAAGCTCCGATTTCTTCTCCTCAAGCATATGTGTGCGGTCTTCGAGATTCTCCTCGGCAGAAGCCACTTCCGCAAGTTTCGCCTCAGCCTGCTCGCTGTACTCACGGATGCGCTTCTCACAAAGCTCTATTTCCAATTGCTTGAATCCTATCTCCTTTGCAAGGAAATCAAACTCTTTGTTGTTGCGCACATTGTTCTGCTGCTCCGTGTATTTTTCAATTGCAGCCTTGGCATCCAGTATCTCGTTCTTTTTCGTTGACACGGCCTTCCTCAGTTCTTCAGCCTCGCCCTTAAAATTCTGGATACGTGTCTTCAAACCCTCGATTTCATCCTCAAGGTCTTTTACTTCCAGAGGAAGCTCACCACGAAGAGTGCGTATGCGGTCGATTTCCGACAACAACGTCTGCAAATCGTAAACGGCTTTCAAACGCTCCTCTACCGTCAGTTCCTTTTCATTCTTACTTTTTTCGTTTGCCATGACTTATATGAAATTTATATATAATTAATCGGATTGATATCTGTTTCTGAAAAATATACCGGCAAATCAGGGAAACGCCTGCTAATCAGTTCCCGGAATATGAGCTTCGCGCACTGTTCGCTTTCATAGTGGCCGATGTCGGCAAGCGCTATGGACTCCCGATATTCTGTAAAATCGTGATATTTGAAATCGCCTGAGACATACAAGTCGGCACCTGCAGCTATGGCATCAGACGTCATTGAAGCGCCGCTGCCACCACACATCGCCACCCTGCGTAGCGTAGCGGACGGCTCACCTGTGTAGCGGACCGACTTAGTGGCGAACACTTCTTTAAGTCGCAACAGAAAATCCCCAAGACTTACAGGCTCCACATCTCCTACAATCCCGCTTCCACTATGACAGTCGGCATTAGCCAGCGGGATAATGTCATATGCTGGCTCTTCATATGGATGAGCAGAAACCATCGCTTCCACAACCTTTCCTGCTTTCCACAGAGGCACAATCATCTCAAGCCTTATCTCTTTCCCTTCGTGCAATTCGCCGCAAATACCGGAAAAAGGGTGCGCCCCGGGCTTCGGTCGAAACGACCCTATCCCGTCCATCGCATAACTGCATCTGTCGTAATCGCCGACATTGCCAGCTCCGTTGTCAAGCATCGCATCCCTGACATCTGCGACATAATCAGCCGGCACGAAAACGACCAGCTTCACTAAAGTGCCTTTTTGAGGGCAAAGGGTCCTGATATTCTTCAGCCCCATCATTTCCGCCATACGGAAAGACACGCCTCCACGCGCATTGTCGAGATTGGTATGAGCGGCATACAAAGTAATGCCCTCGCACAAAGCGCGCATCAGAATCCTACCCTTCGCGGTTGAAGGAGCTATCGATTTTATACCTTTAAACAACAAGGGATGATGTGATATGATAAGGTTACAGTTGCGCCCGGCAGCTTCTTCAACGGTCCGTTCGGACACATCAAGAGTCAGGAGCACTCCCGTACAGTCGTTTGCGGCATCGCCTGCCTGCAGTCCCGCATTGTCGTAGCCTTCCTGCAAGGCACGAGGCGCAAACTCCTCAATCGCATTCAGAATACAGCGAATTTCCATCAAAAGATCTTTCCGGCTGCAAAGATAGCGCAAAAGCGGCAATTTACCAACTCATTCAACCGCCTGCAGGTAAATAACGAGTAAATAAACAGAAATCAGCTCATTTTATGCCATAATACGACACTTTTTATCAAAAGATAATACTATCTTTGCCGTCAAATAAATAAAAACATCAGATTATGATACTTGATTCGATTCTTTCGTTGATACCAGTACAAGCCGCAGCTGCCGCACCAGCAACCGCTACGGCACCCGAGCTGTCAGTATGGGATTTATGCCTGAAAGGCGGAATAATCATGATTCCGTTGGCTTTGCTCTCCCTTGTCAGCATCTACATATTTGTGGAGCGCTGGCTTGTAATCCGCAAAGCTGCTGTCGATGACGACACTTTTATGAAGCGTATCAAGGACTACATACACGACGGCGAAATCGAAAGCGCGGAGCTTCTTTGCAAAAAGACAGCAACACCCTACGCACGACTCATCCAAAAAGGCATCTCACGGATAGGCCGGCCAATGAATGATGTGCTTGTGGCAATCGAGAACGTCGGAAACATAGAGGTTGCAAAACTCGGAAAAGGCTTCACCTGGCTTGCAACTACAGCGGCAGGCGCACCGATGCTCGGCTTCCTCGGGACGGTGACCGGTATGGTAAAAGCGTTTTTCGCTTTGGCAAGTGCTGGAAACAACGCCAACATAAGCGTACTTGCAAACGGTATATACGAAGCCTTGGTTACGACAGTTGCAGGACTTATCGTAGGAATCATCGCATTGTTTGCCTACAATTATCTCTCTGCCCGCGTCAACCACGTGATGAATCAGCTCGAGAACAAGACTATGGAATTCATGGACCTGCTCAACGAGCCGGCTTCCAAATAAAAGCATACGGAAATGGCACTGAAACGTCAAAATGAACTGCTTGCCACTTACAGTATGGCATCTATGACCGATGTCATATTCCTGCTCCTCATATTCTTTATGGTGACATCCACCCTCGTGTTCCCAACGGCACTGGAAGTAAACCTGCCACAAAGCTCGGAGCAGACGGCAATCAAACCCGGCACAAGGGTATATATCGACAAGGACCAGAAACTATATGCATCTTTCGGCGAGACAGAACCGCAACCACTTGCCGAAGACCAGCTGCTTACATTCCTGCAACTCACCCAGAAACAGGATTCCGCGCAATTCATCGCTCTGTATGCAGATGAGGCCGTGCCTTACGGCAAGATTGTAGAAGTGCTCGACCTTACGGCACGCCACAATCTGAAAATGGTGTTGGCAACAAAGCCCGCTTCGGTCAACGACCAGATGCTGCGCGAGGAAGCCATCAGACAATCATTAGAACCGGAACAAGCAGAGATGCAAACCAAATAACCCACACAGGATGAAAGAGAAAAAAGACAGGAAATATAATTTGACAGCCATTGCGGCGGCTCTGCTGCTGCACGGCGGAATATGCCTGTTGATGCTCTTCAGCTACATTGACTACACCGCACCCGAGGAAAAAGAGTTCCTCCAACCGGTAACCGACATAACATTCGGAGGCGAATACGTGATGCTCGGCGATATGCCATTACCCAACCTCGACGACGGCGAAGCATCGGGAGCTTCCGCCGACGAGACATCGCTGCAAGCCGATGAGGATATTAATTCGGGCGAACAAGGAGAAGGCACTTCGCTTGTATCGACCAATGAAAGTTCTGAAATGCCGTCGGAAAAGAAACAGAACGGACCATCCAAAGAAGAACTCGAAGCACAGGCACGCGCAAAAAAAGAGCGTGAACGCCAACAACACGAAAGCAACAGAATCAGCAGCAGCGTAAAAGACGCATTCGGTAAAGCCGGAGGGAAAAGCGGATCGAGAAACGGCAACGCCGACCATGGTGCGCTATCCGGACAGCCAGGGCATACGCTCGGCGTAGGATACACTCTTTCATCGTGGGGGCGCCCTGCCAGCAGCGTTGACGGGGAAGTGCGCATACGTGTGCGTGTCAATGCCGAAGGGAAAGTGATTGAAGCCACATACGCAGATGGAAAAGGAGCGGCTGCAGCGAACAGCCAAGTCCGACGAAGCTGCGAGCAGGCTTCGCTCAAATCGCGCTTTTCCGTACCTAAAAATTCAAGCGGGGAAAAAGTGGGACTGATTATCTGGCGATTTGAATAAGTTTGCTCGCAAAACTGGATAAGCTGCACCTTATCCGTCACTTACAAAATCCGAATCTTTTATTTTTTGTATTAATATGTATAAGTTTTGTATATTTGCATAAATGTAAATATGCAGACTGTCATAACATTTACAGATGAAGAATAAGACGACAAGAATGCAAGCGATTCTTGACATCATTGCTTCGCAGAGTGTCAAATCACAGGGCGAATTTGTGAGACTGCTTGCCAAACGCGGGTATGAAGTGACACAAGCCACTCTGTCGCGCGACTTGAAAGCATTGAAAGTAACGAAAGTCGCTACCGACAATGGCGGATATGTCTATATCCTGCCCGACAGCAACGAGGTGAAAGACAAGATGCTGACGCTTAACCAAGGACCGGCGGCACCTAACGACATGGTAGGCTTCGTCTCGCTCGCATTTTCCGGAAACATTGCCGTAATAAAGACACGCAACGGATATGCCGGCGGGCTTGCCTACGACATAGATATGAGCCGCCCTGCCGAGATATTGGGGACTATTGCCGGAGCCGACACCGTGTTTGCAGTAATACGGGAGGGAGTCAGCAAGGAACGCGCCATACAAGTGTTGCAACGTTTTATTCCCATCAGTCATAACAATTTCAAGCAAAACGATTGACATAGAAAACATACAGATAGCGGTAGCCGGAGAAGAACACGTGAAATATGTGGATGAAATACTCGACACCATCGCACGTGCTGCAAAAGTGCGCGGCACAGGAATAGCAAAACGGTCGCCAGAATACGTAAGACAGAAAATGCTTGAGCACAAGGCCGTTGTCGCCACTTACGAAGGAAGGTTTGCCGGATTCAGCTATATAGAGAGCTGGAGCAACCGCCAGTTCGTAGCCAATTCCGGCTTGATCGTGGCAGACGAGTTCCGCGGAATAGGGCTTGCAAAACTAATCAAGCGCAACATCTTCGAGCTCTCAAGAAAAATGTTTCCGCAAGCCAAGATTTTCAGCCTCACAACAGGCGCCGCAGTGATGAAAATGAACAGCGAGCTGGGCTACCGCCCTGTGACATTCGCACAACTGACCGATGACGAAGCATTCTGGAAAGGGTGCGAAAGTTGCGTAAATTTCGACATCCTGCAACGCAACGGCAGCCGTATGTGCCTTTGCACCGGCATGCTTTACGACCCGAAAGAACACGAAACTGACAAAACTGATAATTAAAACCTGACAATATGGAAAAGAAGAAAAAAGTAGTGGTAGCATACAGCGGTGGATTGGACACATCCTACACCGTGATGTATCTTGCAAAAGAGAAAGGCTATGAAGTGTATGCGGCATGTGCCGACACCGGCGGATTCAGCCGTGAACAGCTTGAGACAAATGAAAAGAACGCCTATAAATTAGGCGCTGCAAAATATGTCACTCTCGACGTGACACAGGAATACTATGCAAAGAGCCTCAAATATATGATTTTCGGCAACGTGCTGCGCAACGGCACATACCCGATATCTGTCAGCTCTGAACGCATATTCCAGGCTATCGCCATTGCGCGCTATGCAAACGAGATAGGAGCCGATGCCATTGCACACGGCTCTACCGGAGCAGGAAACGACCAGGTGCGTTTCGATATGACATTCCTTGTGCTTGCCCCCGACGTGGAGATAATAACCCTGACGCGCGACAATGCGTTAAGCCGCGACGAAGAGATTGAATATCTGCGCAGCCACGGATTTGTTGCCGATTTTGCAAAAATGAAATATTCCTATAATGTCGGAATCTGGGGCACCTCGATATGCGGAGGCGAAATCCTCGACTCGTCGAAAGGGCTGCCGGAAAGCGCATATTTGAAACAAGTGACGAAAGACGGCAAGGAAGAGCTGCGGATAACTTTCAAAAACGGCGAAATTTCAGCCGTGAACGGCGAGCATTTCGACGACAAGATTGCCGCCATCCGAAAAATCGAGGAAATAGCAGCGCCACACGGAATCGGACGCGATATGCACGTAGGCGACACAATCATAGGCATCAAAGGGCGTGTAGGATTCGAAGCGGCAGCACCGATGGTGATAATCGCAGCGCATAAATTCCTCGAAAAATACACGCTTACAAAATGGCAACAGTACTGGAAAGACCAGGTGGCAAACTGGTACGGTATGTTTCTTCACGAAAGCCAGTATCTTGAGCCTGTGATGCGCGACATTGAGGCGATGCTTGAATCATCGCAACGCAACGTCAACGGCACGGCAATCATCGAATTGCGCCCGTTGTCGTTCTTTACGGTCGGCGTCGAATCGGCCGACGATTTGGTGAAGACCAAATTCGGTGAATACGGAGAGATGCAGAAAGGATGGACTGCTGACGATGCCAAAGGCTTTATCAAAGTGCTTTCCACACCGCTGCGGGTATATTATGCAAACCATCAGGAAGAAAAGAAAATCTGAATCATGTATTCCGGGAAAAAACTACGCCGTCCGGTTGACAGGAAAATGATAGCTGGAGTATGCGCGGCATTGGCTGACTATTTCGGGCTTGATGTCACTGTGGTAAGGCTTGCCTATGTGGCAATAAGCCTGATTACAGTGTTTCCGGGATTCGTTTTTTACATCATTGCATGGTTAGTGATTCCTAAAGAAGAAAATAATTATTGACATTATGATACGGGCAGGAATAATAGGCGGAGCAGGTTACACCGCCGGAGAATTGATACGGTTGCTAATCAACCACCCGGACGTTGAGCTGGTATGGGTCAACAGCACGAGCAACGCCGGAAACCGCATCGACAGCGTACACCAGGGACTCATCGGAGAAACCGATTTTGTATTCATCGGCGACACGCCCTTCGAAGAGGTAGATGTGCTGTTTTTCTGCACACCTCACGGCGAATCACGCAAATTCATCGAATCCCACGAGATACCGGAGACAATGAAAATCGTTGACTTGTCGCAGGATTTCCGCATCGACGACGGCTCTCACGATTTCATTTACGGCTTGCCGGAATTAAACCGTAAATACATAATCCGCGGAAAGCACGTGGCAAACCCGGGATGCTTCGCCACCGCCATACAGCTTGCGCTGTTGCCGTTGGCTAAGAATCTGCTGCTCAACAGCGACATACATATCACTGCCGTCACCGGAAGCACCGGTGCAGGGGTAAAGCCCTCAGCCACATCGCATTATTCGTGGCGCAACGACAACATCTCCGTCTATAAGCCGTTCCGTCATCAGCATCTTGCCGAGATACGCCAGACGCTAAGCTCAATGCAGAACAGCTTCAACAGCGAAATCAACCTGATTCCGATGCGCGGATGCTTCTCGCGTGGGATATTCGTGGCTGCATATATGGATTGTCCGATTGCACTCGACGAGCTTAAAAAGCTATACGACGATTATTACAGCGACCATAACTTCACATTCCGAAGCGAACGTATGCCTGACCTGAAAGATGTCGTCAATACCAATAAGTGCATTCTGCATCTCACGAAAGAGGATGACAAACTTTTGATTGTGTCGGTAATCGACAATCTGCTGAAAGGCGCATCCGGACAGGCTGTCCACAATATGAACCTGCTGTTCGGGCTTCATGAGCGCACAGGTCTATATCTGAAGGCATCCGCTTTCTAAAAACAATAGTGATTATGCAAAATGCCCGCAAGTTTCCAAATTTACCGGTATTGCTGCGCTTGAATCATTAAAAAGAGAAATAAAAAGATGAAACTGTTTGACGTATATACACTTTTCGATATCGAGATTGTCCGCGGTGATGGATGCTTCGTTTTCGACAGCAAGGGCAACCGCTATCTCGACCTTTACGGCGGACATGCCGTGATTTCCGTTGGACACAGCCATCCGCGCTATGTCAAGGCATTGGAAAGCCAGGCTGAAAAGCTGGTGTTCTATTCCAACTCCGTACACAATCCGCTACAGCAGCAACTTGCCGACAAATTAGGACGAATAAGCGGCTACGACGATTATCAGCTGTTTCTCGTCAACTCAGGGGCGGAAGCCAACGAGAACGCTATGAAACTGGCATCGTTCCATACGGGACGCTCCCGCATAATAGCGTTCAGCAAAGCTTTCCACGGACGCACCTCGCTCGCGGTAGAAGCAACCGACAATCCTAAAATCATTGCCCCGGTCAATGCTAACCGGCGTGTAACGTTCGTTCCCTTCGGTGATGCAGAGGCAGCCGAAGCCGAAATGGAGAAAGGCGATGTTGCAGCCGTCATCGTGGAAGGCATACAAGGCGTAGGCGGAATCAACATACCTTGCGCCGGATTCTGGAACAAGTTGCGCGAAGCCTGCACACGCCACGGCGTCGTGCTGATTGCCGACGAAATCCAATCGGGCTACGGAAGGACTGGAAAATTTTTCGCCCACCAGCATTCCGGCATAAAAGCCGACATAGTAACCGTAGCCAAAGGCATCGCCAACGGCTTCCCGATGAGCGGCGTCATAATCAGCCCTGACATCAGACCTGCATACGGGATGCTCGGCACCACATTCGGAGGCAACCACCTGGCATGCGCCGCGGCAATAGCAGTGCTCGACATATTCGAGAGCGAAAACCTCGTGGAAAATGCCGCACGCACAGGCGACTACCTTATGCAACGGCTGCAAGAAATCTCTCAGATAAAGGAAGTGCGCGGCAAAGGTCTGATGATAGGTCTGGAATTCGGATTCCCGGTAAAACAATTACGCACGGAGCTGCTTTTCGGACAGAAGGTGTTCACCGGCGCTTCAGGCTCAAACGTCATACGCCTGCTTCCGCCGCTTACTCTCACCCGACAGCTCGCCGACGAGTTCATAGTCTGTCTCACTGCCGCGCTCAACAACATCGCAAACAATTAAAACCATTTAGATATGACTATTACCTCAATCCTTGATACCGATTTGTACAAATTCACCACATCGTACGCCTACATCAAACTGTTTCCGTACGCTATGGGCACATTCACCTTCAGCGACCGCGACCACGTGAGGCACGACGAAGGATTCCTCAACGCGCTGAAAAAGGAAATTGCCGATATGGCTACCATAAGGCTCACAGCTGATGAATTGGATTATATGTCGCACAATTGCAGATTTCTGCCGCTGTTCTATTGGGAATGGCTCGCTTCGTTCCGTTTCGAGCCAGAAAAAGTGAAAGTGTGGCTCGACGACGAACAGCATCTGCATATGGAAATAACAGACCTGCTCTATAAGGTCACTCTCTACGAAGTGCCGCTCCTCGCCATCGTTTCCGAATTGAGCAACACCTATTATGACCACACCCCGGAAATACCGCCGATGTTGCAACGCCTGCAACAGAAAATCGGCATTTCCGACAGCAATGCCATGCCCTTTTCCGAATTCGGCACACGCCGCCGCTTCTCTTATGATGTGCAGGATAAAGTAGTGGCTTATCTCAAAGAACACTCCAGATACTGCACCGGTACTTCCAACTGCCACTTCGCGATGAAGTACCGGATGAAGATGATGGGCACGCATCCGCACGAGTGGTTTATGTTCCATGGCGCCCAGTTCGGCTATAAGCACGCCAACTATATGGCCCTCGAGAATTGGGTCAATGTCTATGACGGCGACCTCGGCACAGCACTTGCCGACACCTACACATCCGAATCGTTTCTTTCCAACCTCAGCCGTAAACAGGCGAAGCTGTTCGACGGCGTGCGCTGCGACTCAGGCGACGAAATCGGATTCATCGACCTGCTTATAGAACGCTACAAGGAATTCGGAATCGACCCGATGAGCAAGACCATCATCTTCAGCAACGCGCTCGATTTCGAAAAGTGCCTGCGCATATTCAACTATTGCAAAGGGAAGATAAAATGCTCCTTCGGCGTGGGAACCAACCTCACCAACGACACCGGCTACAAGCCTGCCAACATCGTGATGAAGCTGTCGCAATGCAAGATGACCGCCGCACAGCAATGGCGCGAGTGCATCAAGCTATCCGACGATATGGGAAAACATATGGGAAGCATCACCGAGGTGCAGGCGTGCATGCACGAGTTGCGCATCTGACAGGCTTTTATACTTATAATACATACTGTTATGAAGAAATTGGTAGTATTGACAGGCGCCGGGATAAGCGCGGAAAGCGGTATTTCCACATTCCGCGATGCCGGCGGACTTTGGGACGAATATCCCGTAATGGAAGTGGCAAGCCACGACGGATTCGTGCGCAACCCGGCGTTGGTCCACAGTTTCTACAACAAACGCCGCAAAGAGCTGCTCTCCTGCAAGCCTAATGCGGCACATCTCGGACTCAAGGAGCTGGAAAATTGGTACGACGTGCACATAATCACACAGAACGTCGATAACCTGCACGAGAAAGCCGGCAGCGCAAACGTGCTACACTTGCACGGCGAGCTGATGAAAGTACGCTCGATGCGCGACGAAAACCGTGTCTATACACTTTCGCCCGACAATATCGAGACCACACCTGAGACACGCGACGAATACGGCGACCCCGTGCGCCCGCATATCGTATTCTTTCAGGAACCTGTACCCAACATCACGCCGGCGGCTGACATTATGAAGCAAGCCGACATAGTGGTGGTCATCGGCACTTCGCTTGTGGTATATCCGGCAGCCGGACTGCTCTACTATGCTCGACGCGGCACACCGATTTACTACATCGACCCCAAACCGGCAGAAATCGATATGCCGAACCTTACCGTGATAGCAAAAAAGGCTACCGAAGGTGTCGCCGACCTTATCCGGAAACTGAAACCCAAGGAATAGCTACAGTCCTGAAAGCTGGCAGCCGCAATGCTACTCTGCATTGCGGCTGCCAACTTTCACATATGATTAATCATACTTTTATCATTCCAAGTCGAAACCGATATCGCGGCGGAAATATTTGCCGTCGAAATCGACTTTCGATATCGCTGCGAACGACTTTTCCAAAGCCTCTTTCTTCGTATTGCCATAAGAGCTTGCCGCTATCACGCGCCCTCCCGCAGTGACCAGACCTTCCGAAGAACGCTTCGTTCCGGCATGGAACAGAATGCTTTCCTTCACGTCGTCGATACCGCTTATCCGCTTGCCTTTTTCATAGCTTCCGGGATATCCTTGCGAAACCATCATCACCGTTACTGCATAGCGTGGGTCGATTGCCAGGCTGCGCTCTGCAAGAGTTCCGGTAGCCACACCTTCAAGCAAATCAACCAAATCGCCGTCGGTACGCAACATCACCACTTCCGTCTCAGGATCGCCCATGCGCACATTGTACTCTATCACCATCGGCTCTCCCTTCACGTTGATAAGCCCCAAGAATATAAATCCCTTATATACCAGTCCTTCCTTCTTCAATCCGTCAAGAGTAGGAAGGATTATTCGACCGGTCACTTTCCTCATAAATTCATCATCAGCAAAGCTGACAGGGGAAACCGCTCCCATACCGCCGGTATTCAGTCCGGTGTCGCCCTCGCCAATACGCTTATAGTCCTTGGCAACAGGCAATACCTTATAGGAATTGCCATCGGTAAGCACAAAGACCGAGCATTCTATTCCGGAAAGGAACTCCTCTATTACCACCGTTGCCGATGATTTCCCGAACATTCCGCCAAGCATCTCCTTCAATTTAGCTTCAGCTTCCGCCAAAGTGGGAAGTATCAACACTCCCTTTCCGGCAGCAAGCCCGTCAGCCTTGAGCACATACGGCGCCTCCAACGAACGCAGGAACTTCACGCCCTCGTCATAACAAGAAGCGTCCACGCTCATATAGCGCGCGGTAGGAATGCCGTGCCGCACCATGAACCCTTTCGCGAAATCCTTGCTGCCTTCGAGCTGGGCGGCAGCCTTCGACGGTCCGATTACCGGTACAGACGACAACTCTGCATCATCGGCAAAATAATCGTAAATGCCAGCCACAAGCGGGTCCTCATTGCCAGCCACAACCATCGTTATGCCGTTTGCCTTCACAAAGTCCTTGATTGCCGGGAAATCCATAGGCGACAGTGCCACGTTTTCCCCGTATTGCCCTGTTCCACCATTACCGGGCGCTATGAAGAGCTTTTCCAACTTCTCGCTTTGGCTCATTTTCCAAGCAAGGGCAGATTCGCGCCCTCCTGAGCCAAGCAGCAATATCCTTTGATTCATGATGAATATGTTTTTTTATTAATCTTCTACGTTATCGTTCTCCTTTTTATTGCGATGACGCATTGTCACTTCGCCTTGCGGCAACTCATCGGCGCTGAAAAGCTTCGGCTTCCGGAAACGCACGGCGCGGTTAACTTTCTCATCATCGAACACCTGACGGTATCTGTCACCGCCAAAATCGCGTTTTCTTCTGTCGCCGGAATCCTGCGGTCTGTCGCTGCGCTTTCTTTCTTCGCGCATACGCTCAACATATGGCTTATGGTATTTTTCTTCAAGAGCATTCTTCGGACGTTCACGGCGTGTCCCCCTGCGGTCGCGCTCATAGCGGTCATCGTCCTTCTCCTTGAATTTGCGAGGAAACCGGTCACCCTGATTCCTCCATTCCGGCTTCTGCCCGGCATCCCTGTCCCTGCGAGGACGGCGTTCACTGAAGCCTACGTTTTCTTCACGGACTTTTTTCACACTGTTGCCCTCCTTGACAAAATCGTCATACTTACCGTCGAAAATCACAAATTCACGGAATTCACACTCTATCGCCCCATTCAGCACCGGAATCTTTTGCGAAGCTTTCAATCCTATCTTGTCGAAAAACTCCGACTTCGAACTTATTATCCAAGCGTGATAGCCTTTGAACACGTGTTTCAGACGGTTGCCGATCGAATCGTAGAGAGCGTCCATATCATCGGCAGAAATACGCTCCCCATATGGAGGATTCGTAATGAGCACGCCGTTTTCAGGAGCTTCTTCATAATCCTGTATTGCCATCACTTTCAGGTCGATATACCTGCCAACACCAGCGCTCTTGATGTTCCTGGCCGATATGGCTATAGCTTTGGCCGATATGTCAGAGCCGTAGATTTTATATTTGAATTCACGCTCTTGCGAATCGTCGTTGTATATCTCGTCGAGAATCTCCGGCTCGTAATCCATCCATTTCTCGAAAGCGAACGACTGGCGGTAAACACCCGGATTGATGTTGGCAGCAATCAGCGCCGCTTCTATCAGGAACGTGCCGGAGCCGCACATCGGGTCGATCAGGTTGCTGTCGCCCCTCCATCCGGTTTTCAATATCAGACCGGCGGCAAGCACTTCATTAATCGGAGCTTCGGTCTGCTCCACACGGTATCCGCGCTTATACAGCGGCTCGCCGGAACTATCGAGCGATATTATGACGTCATTATTCGCAATATGCACATTAAGAAGCATATCGGCATTGACAAGCCTTATCGACGGACGGCGTCCGTATTTTTCCATAAAAAAGTCGGCAATGGCATCCTTCACACGGTAAGTAACGAACTTTGAATGACGGAAAGTGTCGCTATAAACTGTGGAATCAATCGAGAATGTCTGGTCAGGAGAAAGCAGCTTGTCCCATTCGAATTTCTTAGCAGCCTCGTAGAGCTGGTCGGTGTCGTCGGCCTTGAACGTAATAAACGGTTTCAATATTCTGAGCGCCGTACGGCAACAGAAATTCGCCTTGTACATCATAGCCTTATCGCCTCTGAACGCCACCATCCTACGCCCCGGGGTAACATCTTCCGCTCCAAGATTCACCAACTCTTCGGCAAGCACGTCCTCAAGTCCTTGAAACGTCTTTGCCACCAAATCCATCTTCTCTCTCATGCCTTGTCTTCTTGCTTTAATCGTAATATATTGTTTGCTTTAGCCTGGACTAATTTCTCATTTTCAGCCACATCTTCCGTAACCCAGATGTTACCGCCAATCACAGCGTTGTTGCCGATGGTGATGCGCCCGAGCACCGACGTGTTGGAATAAATCACCACATTGTCACCGATTATAGGATGGCGCGGAACGCCTTTCACCGGATTGTTGTTCTCATCATAGGTGAAACTTTTCGCCCCAAGAGTCACACCCTGATAGAGCTTGACGTTGTTGCCGATTATTGCCGTAGCCCCGATTACCACGCCCGTACCATGGTCAATAGCGAAATATTCGCCTATCGTTGCCCCCGGATGTATGTCGATGCCAGTTTCCGAATGCGCCATCTCGCTTATCATACGCGGTATGACCGGCACACCAAGCACCAACAACGTATGGGCTATGCGGTAATTGCTGATAGCCTTTATCGCCGGATAGCAATAAATCACCTCCTCACGGCTTTCCGCAGCAGGGTCGCCACGATAAATGGCGCATACATCAGTCTGCAGCACACGCCTTATTTCCGGAAGCCGCTCAATGAAGCTGATTGCCATATCAGAAGCTCTTTCCCCAATGGACTCGTAATCCATATTGTTGCAATTGCATTCTTTCAATGCCAATCCTGCCGAAATCTGGTTGCACAGCAACGTATAAAGCCGTTCGCAACGTATGCCTGTGATGTATTCAAGATTGTAGGAATTGACATCGTCGCTCCCGAAGAACCCCGGGAAAAGGATTGCGCGGCACAATCCGATGATTTCTTTAATAGCCGGCTGCGAAGGTAGCGGCTCACCGTTCCAACGCATATGGCACAAGTCGTACAACGACTTGCTGTCAGACAATTTTGTTACAGTTTCCTTCAGCCTGTCCTCGTGTCTGTAAGTCTCGTTCATCAGAATGTCGCTTTTATGCTGCAAAGGTACGACTATATGAGGGCATAAAAAAATCCTTCAATCATTTTCTGCCATCCACTATGCAGTATTTTCACAAAAACTTCTTAATCAGGATTTCTTGCCGGTTATGATGCCCTTGATGTCATTGAGCTTGTTGAGCGCCTCCATCGGAGTTAGATTGTTGATGTCGGTATTGAGTATCTCGTCGCGCACCTGGCTCAATATCGGGTCGTCCAACTGGAAGAACGACAGCTGCACACCCTTTTCCGGACACTCCCCGAACTCGGCAAGGCTCTTGCTCACAGAGTCGCGCGAATTGGCAGCTTCAAGCTGGCGCAGCACCTCGTTGGCACGACCGACTATCACCGGAGGCATCCCGGCAAGCTTTGCCACGTGAATACCGAAACTGTGCTCGCTGCCACCTTTTTCAAGCTTACGGATGAACACCACCTTGCCGTTTATCTCCTTCACCGCAACATTATAATTGACTATGCGCTTGAACGTCTTCGCCATCTCGTTAAGCTCATGGTAATGGGTGGCAAAAAGCGTCTTGGCGTGGAAACGCTTGTTCTCATGGATGTATTCCACTATCGCCCAAGCTATCGAAATGCCATCGTAGGTACTCGTGCCGCGTCCCAGCTCGTCGAACAGCACGAGGCTCCGCTCGCTGAGGTTGTTGAGTATCGATGCCGCCTCGTTCATCTCCACCATGAATGTGGATTCTCCGAGCGATATGTTGTCGGAAGCTCCTACACGGGTGAATATCTTGTCGATTATGCCTATTTTTGCTGCATCGGCAGGCACGAAGCAGCCGATTTGCGCCAACAGCACAATCAATGCCGTCTGCCTCAGCAATGCCGATTTTCCCGCCATATTCGGACCGGTGATTATCATTATCTGCTGAGAGTCGTTGCCAAGTCGCAATGAGTTGCTTATATACCGTTCTCCGGCAGGCAGCTGCTTCTCGATGACAGGATGCCGGCCTTCGGTTATGTCGATATCCAAGGAATCGTTGATTTCCGGACGGTTGTAACGGTTGTCGAGCGATGCGCGGGTGAACGACAGCAGGCAGTCGAGCCGCGCTATGAGCGAAGCGTTGAGCTGTATTGCCGGAATATAGGCGGCAATGTCGGCCACCAGCGCGTTGAAAAGTTGTGTCTCTATTGTGAGAATCTTATCCTGCGCGCCAAGAATCTTCTCCTCGTATTCCTTAAGTTCCTGTGTGACATAGCGCTCAGCGTTTACAAGCGTTTGCTTCCGTATCCACTCCTGAGGAACTTTTTCCTTATGCGTATTGCGCACCTCGATATAGTAGCCGAACACGTTATTATAGGCTATTTTCAGGCTCGGTATGCCGGTTGCCTCGCTTTCGCGCTGCTGTATGTGAAGCAAATAGTCCTTTCCGGAATAGGCAATCTCGCGCAGGTTGTCGAGCTCGTCGCTCACGCCCTCACGTATGACGTTGCCGCGGTTTGCCATATTCGGAGCGTCAGGATTAAGCTCGCGCTCTATACGGTCGCTGATTGTGGAGCAAGTGTTGAGCTGCTCACCCATCGAGCGCAGCACCGGATTGGCGGCCGCCTCACAATAATCCTTTATCGGGGATATTGCCCGCAGGGCATTTTTCAGCTGCACGGTTTCTCTCGGGGATATGCGCCCCACGGCAACTTTCGACACAAGACGCTCGATGTCGCCTATGGTTTCCATTTGCCGTTGTAGCAGCTCGCGGCCTTCACGATCCTTGAAAAAATATTCCACCACGTCGAGACGGTCGCTGATTTGCTTCACATCCTTCAATGGGAACAATATCCAGCGGCGCAACAACCGGGCACCCATAGGGCTTACCGTGCGGTTGATTACGTCAAGAAGGCTCTTGCCTTCCTCGTTCATCGGCTCGATAAGCTCCAGATTGCGTATGGTGAAACGGTCGAGACGCACGTATTTCTCCTCCTCGATACGTGAAATCGACGTTATATGACGGATTTGCGTATGTTGCGTGATGTCGAGATAGTAAAGGATGGCGCCGGAAGCCACGATGGCGTTGTGCATCTTGTGAATGCCGAACCCTTTCAGGTTTTTTGTCTCGAACTGCTTGAGCAGGCGGTCGTTGGCAGCTTCCTCGGTAAACATCCATTCGTCCATCTCATAGGTAAGATATTTAGCGGTGAACGACTGCTCGAGACGCTTCTTGCACGAGCGTTCCACAAGCACTTCCTTAGGTGAGAAATTTGCAAGCAGCTTGTCCACATAGTCAACGGTGCCCTCGGCAGTCATGAATTCCCCGGTACTGATATCCAGAAACGCCACACCACACGACTGCTTTCCGAAATGCACCGCCCCGAGGAAGTTGTTCTCGCGATAGTCGAGCATATTGCCGTTGATGGCCACGCCCGGGGTCACCAGTTCGGTGATTCCACGCTTCACGAGCTTCTTCGTCAGCTTGGGGTCCTCCAACTGCTCGCAGATAGCCACACGCTTTCCGGCACGCACCAACTTAGGAAGGTAGGTGTCCAAGGCGTGGTGCGGGAATCCCGCCATCTCTATTGTCTTTGCGGAACCGTTGGCGCGTTTCGTAAGAGTTATGCCGAGAATCTCCGAGGCAACGATTGCGTCCGTGGTATATGTCTCATAAAAGTCGCCCACACGATAGAGCAGAATGGCGTCGGGATGCTTCTTCTTCATCTCGAAATACTGCTTCATTAGCGGGGTCTCAACTATCTTTTCCGTCACTTTGCTTCCTCTGTAATTATAGTCACAAAGATACTGAAAGGCGAGTGAAAAACAATCAAGCTCGCTTGAATTTGTTTTTCCGAGCCGCATCCTATCTTATTAAAAGATACTGAAAGTCGAGGGCAGAGGCAAATGAAAACGGAGTTTTCAGATTTGATTATGGCGAGCCGCATCCTGTCTTATTCAAATATAGCGAAATATGAGAGCAGAACAATCAGGCTTGCTATAATTTATTGTAACACAATAGAACTTATAACTGTCAAGACCTTGTTTGCATAACGGAAAATCGTAATTTTGTATTGTCAATTAAATGATGCAGGAAAGAATAAAAATATCGGTAATCGTGCCATTTTTCAATGTTGAAAAATTCATTGGGAAATGTGCCGGGTCGCTTATGCGCCAGACTCTGCGGGACAGCATAGAGTACCTGTTCGTGGACGACGGCTCGACCGACAATTCAGCCGCGGAGCTGGAACGTGCATTAAGCGGGTTCCCCGAACGCAAGGCGCAGATAAGGATGCTAAGCAACGACGGCAACCGCGGCACGGCATTCTCACGGGAGCGGGGATTGCAGGATGCGCAGGGGGAATTCGTGGTGTTCTGCGACGCTGACGACCGTGTGGAGCCGCAGATGTACGCCGAGATGCTTGCCGAGGCTGAGCGGACAGGAGCCGACATCGTGTGCTGCGGATTCATCGTCGAAAGCGCGTCGGGAAGCTCGATAAAGGGTTTTAAATCGCCAACGTTCCCGCCGCTCAACGAAGCGCCGCTCGACACGCTGCATTTCTCGATGTGCAACAAGATTGTGCGCCGCGCCCTGATTACACAGAACGGACTGCACTTTTTCCCGGGCATCGACTGCTGGGAAGACTTGGGAATGATGGCGAGGATTCTCGCCGTCACAGACAAAATAAGCATCATCGACAAGGCATACTACCGCTACCGCCGTGTAGCGGGAGAATCAATCACCACATCGCGAATGGAGCGGGTGCTTGCCGACCACCTGCTTATGGCTGACGCCCTTTCCGACTGGCTCCACGGCAAATTCGGCAACCGCTACGACAAGTTCGTGAACTATCTGAAATTCACCGCAAAAATCAAGCTGATGCGCAGAGGGACACGCAATGTGAAACGTTGGAAAGCCACTTTCCCGGAAACGAACCGCCACATAATGAGCTATAAAAACATACCTCTATATTACAGGCTCGCTTTCTGGTCGGCAGCGCATACACCCACTTTCCTGCTGAAATGCGCAGACCGCCTTCTACGATAGCCGCAACAACCAGACAACAGGGCTTAACAAGCTGTTGACTACGCTACAACATATAAAAATATCCGTCATACTATTATGTCAATAGCATGACGGATATGAATTTCATAACGTTTCATTCAGCGGCGGCATGCAGCACTTCCGAAAGAGTAGGATGTGCATGGATTGTCCGCCGCAAATCCGCGACAGTGGCACCTGCGGTTATCAATGCAGCTGCCTCCTGCACAATATCGGCAGAATGCGCACCAAGCAAATGGCACCCTAACAACCTGCCTCCTGCATCGGAAACTATTTTGCACAATCCGTCAGTCTCACCCATACACACAGCCTTACCATTGGCACGGAAAAAAGATTTGCTGACCGTAAAATCAATACCGCGTTCCCTACAGTCGTCCTCCGTCAACCCGACTGTAGCCGCTTCCGGCATTGTGAACACGGCAGAAGGCACTACATCCATACGCATACGGTTGTCTTCTTTTCCGCAAATAGCGTCCAGAGCCCTGACGCCCTGAGCCGTAGCCACGTGGGCAAGCATATTGATGCCGTTGATATCGCCTATTGCATAGATATGAGGCACGTTCGTACGCATATCGCTATCGACAGTTATGCCGCGTTTTGTATATGCCACGCATATGTCGTCCAAATTCAGCGCACCGAGATTCGGCCTCCGCCCGACAGCCATCAGTACCTTATCGGCTTCCACCGTGCATTCCTTGCCTTTTCTCACATACGTCACCGTCAAAGCTCCGTCATTGCCGGTTATTCCTGTCACTTCCGCCTGGGTCGCTATCTCAATGCCCCGCTTGCCAAGCGCTTGACGCAAACGTTTGGCGATGTCGGTATCGAACCGGGGAAGCACCTCTTTGGCATATTCCACAACAGTCACCGTGCTGCCGAATGCTGCAAACACAGAAGCCAGCTCCAAACCGATGACTCCGGCTCCTATCACACAAAGCCGCGACGGAATTTCCGCAATGTCAAGCAATCCGGCAGATGTCAGCACACCAGGAAGGTCGTTTCCTGGAATTGGCAACATCGCAGGCTCCGATCCTGTTGCTATGATTATATTGTCGGCTGAATATGACTCCCCGTCAACTTCCACCGTGCGAGAATCGGCAAACCGCGCCTTGCCTCTCACAAGATGGATTTTCGGATTGCGCAACAATGTCTCCACACCCTCGCGCAACTGGCATACGACTTCTTTTTTCCGCTGCATCACAGCTGCAAAATCGAGATTCCAACCAGCAACAGAGAATCCGAACTGTCCGGCTTTCGCCAATTCCTCCGCAATTTCCGCACTGCGGCAAAGGGCCTTTGTTGGGATGCATCCCGCGTTCAGGCAAGTGCCACCTACAGCTCCAGCCTCGATGATTACCGTTTCCATTCCACGCCTGGCGGCAAGAAGGGCGGTCTCATAACCGCCCGGTCCTGCCCCTATTATCAATAGTTGAGCATGCATTTCAATCACATTTCAAAATAAGTCAATACAGGATTCTTCGCAGCCGTGGTCTCATCCAAACGGCGCACCGGCGTAGTGTGCGGAGCTTCACGTAAAGTATCAGGCTCGGAAACCGCCTCCTCGGCTATCTTCCGCATCACGGCGATGAACGCGTCAAGAGTCTCCTTCGACTCTGTCTCCGTCGGCTCAATCATTATCGACTGATGGAATAGTAAAGGGAAATATACAGTCGGGGCATGGAATCCATAATCGAGCAACCGTTTGGCAACATCGAGCGTTGTCACTCCGGTCGATTTGTCAGCAAGCCCGTCAAACACGAATTCATGCTTGCAAAGCGTGTCGATAGGCAATTTATAGCAATCCTTCAGGCTCTCTTTTATGTAATTGGCATTAAGAGTTGCAAGAGCGCCGGCCAACCTGATATTCTGCTTGCCGAGCGACAGTATGTAGGCATAGGCTTTCAGCAGCACAGTGAAATTGCCGGCGAAACCCGACACACGTCCTGCCGATTTGCCATTGTCACCAATAAGATGGTAACGTTCTCCGTCGAATGTGACACGAGGATACGGCAGATACTCAACAAGTCTTGCAGCCACCCCTACCGGACCAGAACCTGGTCCACCGCCACCGTGAGGGGTGGAGAACGTCTTATGCAGATTCAGATGCAATATGTCGAATCCCATATCGCCCGGACGCACCTTGCCAAGGAGCGGGTTGAAGTTCGCTCCGTCGTAGTAGAGCAACCCTCCGCACCCATGCACCATCTCTGCTATTTTCAATATTTCTTTCTCAAACAGTCCGAGAGTGTTAGGATTAGTCATCATTATTCCGGCAACAGTATCATCGAGCAACGAAGCAAGCTCGTCGGTGTCGATTGTCCCGTCGGGTTTTGATTTCACCACTACTACTTCCAAACCGCAAACAGCAGCACTTGCCGGATTCGTTCCATGGGCGCTGTCGGGCACAATCACACGTGTACGCTTCAAGTCGCCGCGTTGCATATGGTACTGGCGCATTATCATCAGTCCGGTAAGCTCGCCATGAGCCCCGGCAAACGGATTAAGCGTGAATTCCGCCATTCCGGTGATTGAAGAAAGCGCCCTGCCAAGGTCGTGATAAAGTTGCAACGCTCCCTGCACAGTCGATTCCGGCTGCAAAGGATGCAGACAGGCAAATCCTGGCATCGAGGCTATTTCCTCATTGATTTTCGGATTGTATTTCATCGTACAGCTTCCCAAAGGATAGAATCCTGTATCGACTCCAAAATTCATATTCGAAAGGTTCGTATAGTGGCGCACAACATCCGGCTCGCTCACTTCCGGCAGTCTTGCCACGTCTTTCCGCCGCAGCGACAAAGGTATGTCCTCACAAGTCGCCTCCCAACGCCATTCCGGCAACGAATAACCGCAACGCCCCGGCTGCGACAGCTCGAAAATCAGTTTATCGTAGTATTTCATAGCTCGATTCTCTTAATCAGTTCAACCATATTGTCGATTTCCTCACGCGTCCGTTTCTCTGTCACACAGAACGACACCAAATCGCCGCCCATTGGCATTGCCGCAAGATAGCCGCCGTCGGCAAGCGCGGCATGCAGCTTGTCTGCCGGCAACGACGTGCGCACGGTAAATTCCTTCAAGAACGGCTTGCCTTCAAACGCTTCGCTGAACTTGCCGGTAGCGAGCAACTGCTTATAAAGATAATGAGCACCGCCATACGACAAGTCGTTGACTCTCTTCATGCCTTCCTTGCCCATAAGCGAAAGATACACTGTCACATAAAGTGCCATAAGCGACTGGTTCGAGCAGATGTTGCTGGTAGCCTTTTCACGGCGTATGTGCTGCTCGCGCGCCTGAAGCGTAAGCACGAATGCACGCTTCCCATCGATGTCGGTAGTAGCGCCTACGATACGTCCCGGCAACTTGCGCACCAATTCTTTCCTGCAGGCAAGATACCCCACGTATGGACCTCCATAATTAAGCGGTATGCCGAGCGTCTGCGCATCTCCGCACGCCATATCGGCCCCCCACTCGCCCGGAGTCTTCAACACTGCGAGCGCAGAAGGGTCGCTATATACCGCCAACAATGCCTTTGCACCGTGCACGGCATCGGCAAGACCTGTCAAATCTTCTATCACACCGTATTTGTTTATGCTCGGCACAAGCACGCCTGCCACGTCGCCATTCTGAAGCTCACTCTCAATTGCCGCGATGTCGGTAGAGCCGTTATCCAATGGAGTGACTGTCATTTCCACTCCGTGGTATTTCATATAAGTGGCAACCACTTCGATCACGTTTCCAGCCATCGCGCCAGAGACAAGCACCCGGCTTTTCTTCCTTGTGGCGGCTTTTGCCATAAGCATGGCTTCCGCCGCAGAGGTTGCGCCGTCGTACATCGAAGCATTGGCACAGTCCATCTTTGTAAGTTCCGCAATCATTGTCTGGAACTCGAAAATATAGCGAAGCGTGCCTTGCGATATTTCCGCTTGATACGGAGTATATGCCGTGAGAAACTCGGCGCGGCTTATCAACGCGGGTATCACTGCCGGGCTGTAGTGGTCATAGGCGCCACAGCCTCCAAATACGGTCAGGCGGCTGTTTTTCCTGTCAAGATTGTCGAAATAGCGTCGCACCTCCATCTCCGGCATAGCATCGGGAAGGTCGTACTCACCGCCATAGAGCACATCCGAAGGGACATCGGCATAAAGCTCGTCAAGCGACTTTACGCCAATCCTTCCAAGCATACCGGCAATATCTTCACCGGTATGCGGAAAATATGGATAACTCATAATGTCTCAGTGTTGTTCCTTTTCACAAAAACCGGCATATGCTGCGGCATCCATAAGCGACTCGATTTCTGAAGGGTCGTTGAGCTTAACCTTCATGATCCATGTCTCGTAAGCATCCTTGTTGATTAATTCAGGCTGGTCCTCCAAAGCCTCATTGATTTCCTCAACCACTCCGGAGACCGGAGAAATGAGGTCGCTGGCTGCCTTTACGCTCTCGACCGCGCCGAATTCCTCACCGGCACCAAACTCATCGCCCTCTTCCGGCATATCGACATACACGATATTGCCCATTGCCTGCTGTGCATAGTCGGTGATGCCGACATATCCGTATTCGCCTTCAATCTTCACCCACTCGTGAGATTCGCTGTAGTATAATCCTTCGATTGTCTTTGCCATAATTGTTTTATTTTAAAGGTTTGTAATTATTTCTTGTAATTCTTGTCGTAAAAACGTTTCTTGCAGACCGTGCCTTTGAACAGTTTTTTGCGGATTCTCACATCCACCGGCTGCCCTATTGTGGCATATTGTTTGTCAATCAGCGCCATGCACACGCTCTTGCCGGTGGAAATCGACTGATATCCGGTCGTGACCTTGCCTATCACCTTACCATCGGATTCCACATCATAGCCAGCACGCGGAACGGCCTTGTCGGCAAGCTCTATTCCCACCACCTTCTTGGTGATTCCTTCCGTCTTCTGCCTTATGATAGCTTCCTTACCGACAAACTCCGGCTTATCGGTCTTGACAAACATTCCCAAGCCTCCCTCTACCGGAGATATTTCCGCACTCAGTTCGTGCCCGTAGAGCGGCAGCCCCACTTCGAAACGCAGCGTGTCACGACAACCCAACCCGCAAAGCGTCACTCCAGCAGCGGCAAGCTTGTCCCACATTTTAATTATCGATTCAGGCCCGGCATAAAGCTCGAAACCGTCTTCACCCGTATATCCTGTACGGCTCAATATCAACGGCTTGCCGTCCCATTCCGTCTCCTTGAATGTGTAGAAGACCAAATCGGCTACATCCAGTCCAAGCGTCTCAGTAGCCACACGTTCCGCATCCGGACCCTGCAAAGCTATCTGCGCCCAACGCTCAGAAGCGTTGTCGATTTCCACATCGAATCCTTTGGCGTTTTCCACAATCCAATCGTAATCCTTCGCGATATTTGCAGCGTTAACGACGAGCAACCATCTGCCACCTTCCATACAATACACAAGCAAGTCATCTACAGTTCCGCCATCAGGATAAAGCATCATGCCATACTGTATCTTCCCTGGCGTAAGAACGGAAGCATCATTGGTAAATATATGATTCACGAATTTTCCGGCATCCGCTCCGGTGACGAAAATCTCTCCCATATGCGAAACGTCGAATATGCCGGCAGCGTGGCGCACGGCATTGTGCTCGGCGATTATGCCTGTGTACTCTATCGGCATCATAAAGCCTCCGAAGGGGCTCATTTTAGCGTTTGCCGCCACATGGCGGTCATACAAGCAAGTCTTTTGCAAGTTCTCCATATTTTGATTCGTATTTCAAGGTTTGAATAATGTCTTTATAATTTTTTCCGCTGTCAACCCTGTTATGTACCGCTCCATATCAACGTCCTTCAGGGCTTGCAGCGCTTCTTCTTCAATAAACCTATGCCCGGAGAGAGCGTTGTTCACGACTTCAGCCGGATTGCCGGAGGCAAGAAAGTCGCCAGTCAGCGCAACATTCTTTATAATGCCGTTCCTGACATCAGCTTTTATGCAGACCTCTCCGCCGGATGACATCACTGAACGCGTCACCGTAAACGGAGGGTTCTTCCCATTCACGAAGCATGGGTCGATATATGTCTTCTCTATTTCGTTTATGAGCTCCACATCATCCTGCCGAAGCACGGTTTCACTGTCACACATCTCCTGCTCCATCCACCGGCGCATCTCAGCGACTCCTAATCCGGTTATTTCTTTCAAGTTCACCACTCGGCTGCGCACAGACGCCACTCCTTTGCTCTTCAATTTGGCAGCCGTTGGCGTGAGAGCGCGCTCCATCATTTGAAGGTCGGTCTCGCACAGCAATGTGCCATGGATTATGCACCGTCCTTCCGGCAACATCAGGAATGCGTTGCCCGATACCTTCCGTCCGCCTACGGTTATGTCATTCCTGCCAGTGACCTGCGCAGCTATGCCTCTTTTGCTCAAAGCGAGAGCGACACGCCGTAAATACCTGTCGAAAATGAATCCTACCTGCCCGCCGTCGGTGACGCACGACATCATCAGGTTGCCCATATCGGAATACACGCAGCCACCGCCACTTTTGCGACGCACCAATGCTATGCCGTTTGCTCGGCAATAGCTGGTATCGGCCTCCGCCTCCATCAGTTGATTGCGCCCGGCAATTACCGTAGGCTCCGACTGCCACGTAAAGAAATAGTCACGTCCGGATGGCATTTCGCGAGCCACATACTCCTCCATTGCGAGGTAGAATGTAAGCCGTCTCGGTATGTCGCTGCCGGGCAATCTGACTAATTCCATGCTTCAATCGGATTAATTTTCAAAATTACGATTTTCCGCCATAATTGCAAAAACATGCATATGTGTTTAACAACATATCCGCAATCGCAAGCATACACGGCTGTCACAAATGAATAAAAAAACGTACCGCGGCGATACCAAATCGTGACGGTACGAAAAAAAATAGTGCTATGTGTGCGGAGGGAGGGGGATTCGAACCCCCGATACGCTTTTGACGTATACACGCTTTCCAGGCGTGCCTCTTCAGCCACTCGAGCATCACTCCATTTACGGATTTCTAATCCGGCTGCAAAGATACCACCCTTGACGACAATAATCAAAAAAATCATCCACTATTTTTCAAGAGGCAGGACATCCCGCACCTCAACTCGCTGATTGACGCTCATTTATCAGACTGCACAATGCTTGTTTGAAAGTTGACTGATGAGCGTTGAAAATAAAAAATCAGGCGGGTCTGCCACGTTCATACAGATTGCGGAGTCAACAGGGAAGGAATCTTCCTGGCACAAGGCAATCCAGTGCCTGACAACCGATTCAGGATAAAAAAGGACTGGCGGAAAGCACAAAACTTCCGCCAGCCTCTTTATGAAATTTCAACTTTATGACCTTTCAACTCAATCGCTTAAAACAACGCCTTGCCTGTCATGTCGGAAGGTTGCTCCATACCCATGATTTTCAGGATTGACGGCGCGACATCGGCAAGTATGCCATCGTGGATTTCCACGCCGGCCTTTTCCGTAACATATACGCACGGCACCGGATTGAGCGAGTGCGCGGTGTTAGGCGTTCCGTCAGCATTGATGGCGTTGTCGGCGTTTCCGTGGTCGGCAATGATTATCACTTCGTAACCGTGGGCCTTGGCAGCCTCAACGGTGTCCTTCACGCAATTGTCGATGGTAACCACAGCCTTCTCGATAGCTTCATATACTCCGGTATGTCCTACCATGTCGCCATTTGCATAATTCACTACGATGAAATCGTATTTCTCCGTGCCTATGGCCTCCACGAGCTTATCCTTCACCTCGTAGGCACTCATCTCCGGCTTCAGGTCGTAGGTGGCAACCTTCGGCGAAGGCACGAGGATACGGTCCTCACCGTCGAACGGAGCCTCGCGTCCGCCATTGAAGAAGAACGTCACGTGGGCATACTTCTCCGTCTCCGCAATATGAAGCTGCTTCTTGCCATTGCGTGAGAGGTATTCGCCAAGAGTGTCCTGCACGTTTTCCTTGTCGAAAAGGATATGCACACCTTTGAACGAAGCGTCGTATGGAGTCATACAATAATATTGCAATCCAGGGATTGTCTTCATCCCCTCTTCCGGCATATCCTGCTGGGTAAGGACTATGGTAAGTTCCTTCGCGCGGTCGTTGCGGTAGTTGAAGAAAATCACCGCGTCGCCTTCCTTGATTGTCCCGTCAACGGTGGCGTTGTTGATAGGCTTGATGAATTCGTCGGTCACGTCCTCGTCGTAGGATTCCTGCATTGCCTTCACCATATCGGTAGCTTGCTTGCCCTTGCCTTCAACAAGCAAGTCGTAAGCTTCCTTCACGCGGTTCCAGCGCTTGTCGCGGTCCATTGCATAGAAACGGCCCACAATGGAAGCTATCACGCCGGCCGACTGCTTGCAATGAGCCTCCACCTCTTCGATGAATCCCTTGCCGCTCTTCGGGTCAGTGTCGCGACCGTCCATAAAGCAGTGGAGATAAACCTTCTCCAAACCGTATTCCTTAGCGATGTCGCACAAAGCGAACAGATGCTCCAGCGAGCTGTGCACGCCTCCGTTGGAGGTCAATCCCATAAAATGGATTGCCTTGCCGCTCTCCTTGGCATAAGTGAAGGCTGAAACGATTTCCTTGTTTTTCAAAATCGACTTGTCGGCTATCGACTTGTTGATTTTTACAAGGTCCTGATAGAGCACACGCCCTGCGCCGATGTTCAGGTGACCCACCTCCGAGTTACCCATCTGACCGTCAGGAAGACCGACATTCTCACCGCTCGCCTGAAGTTGCGAATGCGGATATTTTGCCAACAAAGAATCCCAGTAAGGAGTAGGAGTGCTGTAAATCACGTCGCTTTTCGTGTGGTTTCCGATTCCCCAACCATCGAGAATCATCAACAATGCTTTTTTACCCATAATATTTCTTTTTAGTTTGTTTTCCGTATTCAATTTTCGAGCACAAAGGTAGCCAATAATTTGCTAACTTCCGATTTATCAAAACAAAAACCGTGCCCGAAAAGTTTACAACGATTCTACAGAAAACACAATGCAAACAGACCGGCACTTACACCCGGATACTTGCAGGAGCGGCACGCGCGGCGATGAAGCAGTGTCCCGGAGCCTCACGATCTCTCTATTCCACGCCAACGGCAATTTGAGTTACCTCAGTCAGGATAGACGGCACAGTCCGGTGTAAGTGAAGCCTTAATCCTGCCCGGCTGCAACCCTTCATCCGTTTTCAAACCGGCGCCTGTCACTTCAAATTCAATATACACGAAACCGGTTCCGGATTTTGGAGGTTCGTCAGGAAAGAGAGTTTTTTCCGTGCGGTATGAGCAATTGATATTAATGATGCCGTTTGCCCTGTGATAGATATTCTCGACAGTCAGCCCCTCGCCTTTCAGCAGCCTCAAAATAGCAGCGCCGCCAAACTCCTCGGAGAACTGCCGCTCCGATATGGCTTTCCCGCCATATTCCCTGAACTGATTCCCGTCGAAAAAATAGTAGTAATTGTAAAAACACCTTCCATCTGAGAATGTTTCATCTTCCCCGTCGGCCTTGAAGCTGTCAAAACCTGACTTACTGCACTTTAAGCAATTCTCACCTATGCGTTGCATCTCTCCCGGCATTGAGAGCGGAACCAGCCCGTTGTCAGCACATTTCCAGCTGAAAGATTCACCCGACGGACCGCCATACCCGACAGTATAGAACATTATTGCAGGGAAATCACCAATCTGCATAACCTCCGGAGACACGTAGAAATCGCCATCAAGAGTGTCGCATACGGCAACACCATCCTGCGTGCTGCAATACAGATAGTACCGCCCCCATTCCATTTCTCCATCGCCGCCGATCACCTCATAAACAAAAGCCACCATCTCCTCTTTGCCATCCCCGCTGAAATCACCGTACTTCACAATCCACTTATTTTCCGATTCCAAGGCTTTCCGCGGCACAATTCCCTCTATGCGCATCAGATGCTCGCCATAGGTCTTGGGCGCGGCGGCATAACAGCTACACAAAAAAAGCGTGCTTAAAAGAACAAACATTCCTGCTTTCATTCGCATTGGTCAATGTTAAAGCTTTGCCAATATCATTTGTCAAGATAGACCGTCTGAAAGACGCTGTCGCAATCGCACTCCACGGTATAGAAAGTGCTCGACGGCGATTCGGTAAGCACGCAATCAACTATGCGCGCACCCGGACACTGGCGCTCCACCGACTCTTTAACTTTTCCGCCAACGGCCCTGACACTTATAGGGGTGAGCGTTGTCAGCCAGCTGCCATCATCGGCAAACACGGCCGTCCTTGCCACATTACCGCTTACAAAGCACACTACATAAGCCCCGTTTTTCACAACCGCATTATAGATGACAGCATCAGGATATTTCCCCACGACAGCGGCCTTCACATCCTCATTGGCAGGAACAGGCAGATATTTTTCAACCCCCGGCTTCGCGTTAGTCTCGTCGCATTTCCTCACAAGAGTGCCATTTTCGGCAAAATACAAATCATACACAACCTTGTTGCGCTCCACAGTGACCACATAGACCGTGGAGCACCCTTTCCTGTCGATGCGGTTGACGCCAATAGTCTCCCACAACTGGTATTCCGAAAATATGATATCCTGAGCTTCCTGAGGAAGTCTCCCGAAATCCGACTCCCTAAAGGTCATCACCCAGCCATTATGGTCAAACCATGCCTCGGCATCATTGCCGTTGATGGAAAAATGAGCCACCTCGTAGCCGGGCTCAACATCCCATTCCTTCACGCTGCACTTCGGGAAAAGAGATGCGAAAGCGCCCTCCGACATCCGGGATGCCTTCTCGCCGTCGTCGGCACAACCGACAAAAACAAGGGCATACACCAATATGAACATATATGTCAGGACACGCTTCATAAATTTGTTTTTTATTATAAACGTTTTTAAACAGGTTTTACCTTTCCTGTTTTGCAAAATTAAATAATTATTCACAATAAATCAACAAGAATAACAAAGAAATGTCTCTGATTAACCTTGTTTAACAAAGCCGAGGATAAAAACAACCTCCACCCGGCACCCTTATGCCCCTTTTTTGACATTTCAGGAAAAAGGCTTGCACTTGACAGTTATTTTCCATAAATTTGCAATAACATAACTAACATCAACAATATGAAAGAAACGGCGAATATCAACTGGTCTGAATTGTCGTTCGGGTATATGCCTACCGACTACAACGTCCGTTGCTGCTACAAAAACGGCGAATGGGGCGAAATAGAAATCACATCATCGGAACTGATTCCGATACATATGGCAGCAACTTGCCTTCATTACGGTCAGGAAGCGTTCGAAGGATTGAAAGCCTTCCGCGGCAAAGACGGAAAAGTGCGCGTGTTCCGTATGGAAGAGAACGCCAAGCGCATAGCCCGCTCCGCAGAGGGAATAATGATGCCGGCAATACCTCAGGAAAAATTCGAGGAAATGGTGAAGACCGTTGTGCGCCTCAACGAGAGATTCATCCCGCCATATGGCAGCGGCGCTTCGCTCTACATCCGACCGCTGGAAATCGGAATGACGGCGCAGGTCGGAGTGAAACCGGCAAAAGAATACCTGTTCGTGATATTCGTCTCTCCAGTAGGACCTTATTTCAAGGGCGGTTTCAAAACCACGCCTTACGTCATAACACGTAAATACGACCGCGCGGCGCCTCTCGGCACCGGCACATACAAGGTGGGAGGCAACTATGCAGCAAGCCTCAAGGCCAATCACGAGGCGCACGCCGCCGGCTATTCGGCTGAATTCTATCTCGACGCGAAAGAAAAGAAATATATGGACGAATGCGGCGCCGCCAATTTCTTCGGGATAAAGGGCAACACCTACATCACACCGCTGTCAACGTCAATCCTGCCTTCTATCACCAACAAGAGCCTCATACAGCTCGCCGAGGACATGGGAATGAAGGTGGAACGCCGCCATATCCCGGAAGAGGAGCTCGCCACCCTCGAGGAAGCCGGCGCATGCGGCACGGCAGCCGTGATAAGCCCGATAGAGCGCATCGACGACCCGGAAACCGGAAACAGCTACATAATAGCCAAGGACGGCAAGCCCGGACCATTGTCAACAAAGCTCTACAACACACTGCGAGGCATACAGCTTGGCGAAATCGAAGACAAGCACGGATGGAACACGATTGTGCTCGAATGACATGCGAGACAAGGGCAAAAGATGTCCTGCTGAAATACTACGATGAGAATTCCGACATTTTCCGCCTCCTATGGCATCACAGCTGCCAAGTGGCGGAAATGGCGGTGGGAATAGCGCTGAATTGCGAAGGGAAAGCTGATGCGGAATTTGTCTATGAGGCGGCTCTGCTGCACGACATAGGCATATTCCGCACTTTTGCCCCAAAGATATTCTGCAACGGCACAGAACCGTATATCAGGCATGGACTGATTGGCAGCGAGCTGCTAAAGGCAGAAGGGATGCCACGGCATGCGCTGGTATGCGAGCGTCACACAGGCGCCGGACTGTCGCGCGAGGAAATAATAGCGCAGAATCTGCCGCTTCCCCACCAGGACATGCTGCCGGTAAGCATCGAGGAAAAAATCATTTGCTACGCCGACAAATTCTTTTCGAAATCATCGCCAGACAAAATAAAGACAGTGAAAAGCATACGACACTCAATGGCGAGATTCGGTGAAGGACAGCTACGCCGCTTCGACGAGATGCACGCGCTGTTCGGCGACAAACAGCCAGCCACCGAATGAAAAATATGCAAAAATGCTGTCCGGATTTGGATGCATGAAGGAAATTCGCTAATTTTGCGCCGTTTCCGAATGCGGTAATAGCTCAGTTGGTAGAGCATCAGCTTCCCAAGCTGAGGGTCGCGAGTTCGAGCCTCGTTTACCGCTCTTGAAAGTCAAGCTTGAGCTTGACTTTTTTATTTCCCTGCACGTAAGCTGCCATTGGCACGGCAAAAGCACAATCAGAGCAACAGACAACTGTCGCCATAACTGAGAAAACGAAAGCCATTATCAAGCGCGTAGTCGTAAATCCTGCGCCAATCGCCATTGACAAACGCCGACACCAGAAGAAGCAGCGTGGATTGCGGCTGATGGAAATTGGTTATCATACCCCCTACAATATGGAACTCATAACCAGGGGCGATTATCATCTGAGTGCTGCCGACAAGATGGTCCATATGATTGCTGTCCATATAATCGGCTATGCTCCGCAACGCTTCTTGTGCCGACAACCCGCCATCATATTCATACGGCATCCATTGCCTGACATGCAACGCCGCCTGCGAGTCATCGCAATTGTCGTGCAACGACACTCCTATATAATACAGACTTTCAAGAGTGCGAACCGAAGTAGTACCCACAGCTATTATTCTGCCAGGAGCGTTAATCAGACTGTCGATAAGCTCCCGCGTCACGGATATGAACTCCGTATGCATCTCGTGCCCGCCTATCGATTCCGACTTGACAGGCTGGAACGTCCCGGCACCGACATGCAAGGTAAGCTCGCAACGCT
>JADIMC010000042.1 GCA_017694955.1 Candidatus Limisoma faecipullorum | reverse complement strand
AACAGTTGAACGTCGAAATTCTTCCATTCCAAACCGATATTCAAACCATAGTTGAGCCAAGGAATGCTTGAGCCAAGCTCCGTACGGTCATTATCGTCGATTCTGCCGTCGCCGTTGTTATCCTTGTATTTTGCATCACCAGCGTGGAATGGAGTATCGGCTGCCGTATAACCGTACAAATATTCGAGCACTTCTTCATCCGACTTGTAAATGCCTTCATACTCATATCCCCAGAAATAATAGAGAGGATAGCCCTGATCTACAACCGTCACATTGTTGTATCCGCTATAAATCGGTGAGCCGCCGTTCAGACCGGTAAGCTCGTTATCAATAAACGACACGTTACCGCTGATAGAGTAAGCGAAATCGCCTATCTGGTTGCGGTGCTCAAGCGTGATTTCCGCACCGCGGTTGCGTACCGTACCAACATTGGCAGTACTTGCGTAGCGGTTGCCCACATGAGCCGGAGCTGTCACCGACATAAGCATGTCCTTGGTGTTGCGGATGAAGAAATCGACATTACCGTTCAATTTACCGCGCCACAGGCCGAAGTCCACGCCAAGGCTCCATTGCTCTGTGTTCTCCCAGTGTCCGCCGTTATTGATCCAGGTCAAAACGGTAGCGCCGTTGGCAAGCTGCTGGTCCTTACCGAACACATAGTCAACGAATGTAGGCCCTGTGTTGAACATTGTCAGCAAGAATGCGTTGTTGCCGATATTGTCGTTACCGACACGACCCCAGCCGGCACGTATCTTCAACATGTCGAGGTTAGAGAAATCCTTCATGAACTCTTCCTCGCTGATTTTCCATGCGAGAGCGGTTGACGGGAAATATCCCCACGGCTTTTCAGGGAACTTGCTGGAACCGTCGGCACGGAAGTTGACAGTTGCCAGATAGCGGTTGTTCCAGCTATAGTGCAGACGGCCGAGCATCGACACACGGCGGTTGCGGCTCACGCTGTCGCCCGGACGGCCGAAATCGTCGGTAACCTGCGAAAGGTACCAGTTTTTCTCGTCAGGATTAAGAATCGTGGAGCCGGAATTACCTATACTATAATAATTGTATTCCTCGGTTGTCTGGCCTACCATTATCGAGAAGTCGTGCTTGTCGATAGTGCGGGCGTATGTAAGGATATTGTCAACAGTCCAGTTATAAGTACGGCCTATGCTCGACGAAAGGAAGTTCTTGTCGCGCTTGTCGTAGGAAGAAAATTCATAGGCGTCCTGATAAAGCTTGCTTGTGGCGATATTATAGTCGAAACTGTAGCTTGTGCGGAATGTCAAGCCCTCGATAGGAGTGATTTCAGCAAACACATTACCCACGAAGCGCTCGTTGCGGTCCTTAGGATGCGACATCTCGACCATACTCAACGGGTTGGTTACGTTCTTGAAGTTTGAGCCTGCGCTTATCTGCCCGCTCAAATCCTTGCCCTGGCGGTTGACAGAGCCCTGCGGATAGCGTGCCGGATCCCACGGCGCCATCGCGAATGCAGCAGAAAGCACGGAAGCACCGGCGCTCTCGCTGTTGTTCATCGCATTGCGGGCGGTAGAGCTCATGAACGACACATTCTCTCCGACCTTCAGCCAGTTGTTGACCTGGTGAGAAGTGTTGAGGCGGACAGTAAGACGCTGGTAGTTGGAACCGATGATGGTACCGTCCTGAGAATACCAGCTGCCGCTCAAAGAGTAAGTGGTCTTGTCGCTGCCGCCGTCGATGGAAATGTGGTAATTCTGAATCATCGCGTCCTGGAAAACCTCGTCCTGCCAATCAGTGTCGATTGCGGAATAGTCCAATCCTGCAGGATTGGTTTCAGGATCATATACGGTAGGATAGTATTGTGAAGAGCCGAGGCTGAAAGTCTGCAACCACTTGTTGAAGCCGTTCTCGGCATAGAATTTCTTTTCCGACGCCGTACCGTTGATTGCTATTTTCGTATCGGCAAACTCCTGTGCGTTCATCACGTCGAGCTTGCGCCAACGCTGCTGCACGCCGACGTATGCGTCGAGCGTCACGCGTGTTTTTTGATTTTTACTCCCACCCTTTGTGGTTACGATTATAACGCCGTTCGCGCCTCGTGAGCCGTAGATTGCGGTTGCGGAGGCATCCTTCAGGATTTCGGTGGATTCGATGTCATTGGGGCTTAAAAACGTGATGTCGTCAACGATGATTCCGTCAACCACATATATAGGTGACGCGCCGTTGACCGTACCGACACCACGGATGCGGACCTCGGGAGCAGCACCCGGCTGACCGGAATTTGAATTGACCGTCACACCGGCTGCCTGGCCTTGCAACGCATTGGCAAGCGATGCCGCCGGAGTCTTCTGCAGCTTATCGGCAGCGACTGTAGTAACCGAACCGGTCAAGTCGCTCTTCTTCATCGTGCCATAACCGATGGCCACCACTTCCTGAAGCACATTCGCGTCAGACTTCAGCGATACATTTATGGTCGCTGAATCGCCAACCTTGATAGATTGGGACTGGCAACCAACATAAGAAAACACCAGCGTCTGTCCCTTGGAGACCGAGACGGTGTAGTTTCCGTCGAGATCCGTAGCGACTCCGGCACTCGGATTCTCCTTCACAGCCACGGCCACGCCAGGCAAAGGATATCCGTCCTCCGCAGAAGTAACGACTCCCGACACTTTCATTGTCTGCGCAAAACCTGTCAGCGCAAACAGCAAAAACGTTAAGAATAGAATCTGTCTCTTCATAAAAAGATATTTAGTTAGGTATTTAATTTTATAAACTTTGCAGAATCATTTCAGAATCACACCGCAAAATTACAATCACATAACACACAATTATATAAAAACAAACTCACAAAAAACTCAACAAAGCGGAAAATCCACTACAACACAAGCACAACATTTTGTTATAACAATTTGATAATCAATAGCATATTAAAAATATGTTATATAACATATTTTTCAATCACACTCAACTGACAGTTTTTTACGACCTTTGGAACGAAATATAAACAGCAATAGGGATATGACAAAAATGTTACACATCCGCAACACCGGATTCACATACTTCATTACCACTTTTTTTGTCCTGATGTCCGCAATGCTCGCGCCGTCAAGAACAGAAGCGTATCCTCTGGTAAGGAATTACAACCGCTATGCCTACAATGCCGGAACACAGAACTGGGAAATAAGCCAGGACTCTTTCGGCAGGATGCTTTTTGCCAACAACACCGGACTGCTGATCTACGACAGCCGCAACTGGTCGCTGCTGCAACTAAGCAACTACACCACCGTCCGCTCCATATATTTCGACGAGCAAACGATGAGAATCTACGCCGGCGGCTCGGAAGAATTCGGATATTTCACAAGCAACGAAAACGGTGTGATGGAATATGTAAGCCTCGTGAGCACCATGCCGGAAAAAGACCGGAAATTCAACGAAATATGGAACATAATCCATACCGACGGCTACATATGGTTTCAAGGCGACTTCTCAATATTCCGCTTCGACGGGAGAAAAACGGTATCCATACCTTATAAATATAAGATAACGTCGTCAGCGCTTGTGAAGGAGCGGCTGTTAGTGGCGTCGCAAGAAGGCGGGGTATGCGTGCTCAACGGGACAGAATACTCCCCGATTCCCGGCAATGAGCTGCTTATAGGAAAACGCATCTGCTCGATATTGCCGTATTCGAAAAGCGACATACTGTTAGTGACCGACTTTGACGGACTTTTCATCTACGACGGCACGGAAGTGAAGCCTTTCCATACCGACATCGACGACTTCCTGAAAGAGAACCAGGTGTTCTGTGCCGCCACAAACGAGAGGGAAATAGTCTTCGGGACAGTAAACAACGGCATAGTAATCAAGGACTTGTCCAACGGAACGAACACGTATGTCAATACCCGGACCGGAATGCAGAACAATACCGTGCTCAGCATCAACTTCGACAAGATGGACAATATCTGGCTCGGGCTTGACAACGGAATCGACTACGTGCTGTACAATTCCCCTATATCAACAATGTTCGGCTCCAACATCTACGGCGCTGGGTACGCGTCGCTGCTGCGCGGCAACACGCTGTATCTCGGCACCAACCAAGGACTGTACTCCACCAGCTACCCAATCGTTGACTCGCCCATACCTGTCAACCTGAAGCTGATTATGAAAAGCCAGGTATGGAGCATCGACACCATCGCCAACACTATATTCATAGGCAGCGACCGGGGACTGTTTAAAATCAACGGAGGCAACCTGTCGCAAATACAAGGAGTGCCGGGCACATGGTCGGTAATCCCGCTAAAAAAGCATCCGGGATACGCGCTCGCTTCAACATACGACAACTTCTACCTTATAAAAAAGACCGGCGACGAATGGACCCTTGCCAACCGCGTTGACGGATACAACGAAGCAGGCGGGCACATAATAGAGGACGAATATGGCAACATATGGATAAGCCATTGGATGAAAGGAATCTACAAGCTGCAACTGAGCAAAGACCTTAAACGGTTCGACAAAGTGACACTCTACAACCACACGAAAGGATTCCCTACCGACCGCAACAACACATTATACGTAATCGACGACAATCTGGAATTTTCGACCGAGGGCGGATTCTACAAATATAATCCGCAGACCGACAGTATGATACCCGACACCCATATGAACAGCGTATTCGGCACACACACATCAATCAGGCTATACCAGTCGCCGTGGAAAGACGTATGGGGAGTGTCAGGGAAATACATATGCGCCGCCTTCTACAACGCTTCCGGCACCTACAACATCGACTCCATCACCTACAAGCCGCTTCTCGACAGGCTTATCGTAGGTTTTGAGAATTTCAATTTCACATCGCCACGGAAACTTATCGTATCGAACGAAGACGGATTCTTTGAAATCGACATCGACCGCGAACACCGCGTAAACTGGAAAAGCAAGCTATATGTCAACAAGATTTACGCTACCGGATTGCCGGGCGACTCGCTGATTTATTCCACAAACAACGCCAAATCCGAGAAGCTGCAACTGCCTTACAAGCTCAATTCGCTGCGATTCGAATTCATCTGTCCGGAATACAGGCAGCAAGGCGCGGTACAATACAGCTACTATCTGGAAAACTACGACCAGGGATGGAGCGCATACTCGCAAGCCAACTCAAAGGAATACACCCAATTGCACGAAGGGACATACATCCTCCACATCCGCTCGTTCAACCGCTACGACGACAGCCGGGAGGAATACACCTTCGAATTCCACATATCGCCCCCATGGTACAGAAATATATGGGCGATAATATGCTACATACTGATTGTGGCTGCAGCCGGATGGTACGCATTCCTTTTCGTGAAGAAAAAAGCGCGCGACGCGGCAATTGCCGTGGAAAAGAGGAAAGAAGCCGAGTTGGCGGAATTCAAACGCAGGGCGGAAGAAGAAAAGCTCCGCCGAGAAAACGAGATTGCCCACCTGAAGGGAGAGCAGCTCGAGCACGACATAAAGCATAAGTCGCAGGAGCTGTCGAGCGCCACGATGAACGTAGTGCGTAAAAACGAAATACTCATCGACATAGCCAACCAAATCAGCAAGATTCAGGAAAGCGAGGACAAAACGGCACTCGGGACAAACGCCGCCAAGCAGCTCAACAAGATACAGAAACTCATCCAGGAAAACATCAGTCACGACGACGATTGGCAGAAATTCGCGCGAAACTTCGACGTGGTGCACGAAAACTATCTGAAACGGCTTGTAGAGCAATTCCCACAGCTCAACATCAACGACCAGCGGCTTTGCGCATATCTGAAAATGGGTCTGAGCTCCAAAGAGATAGCGCCGCTGCTCAACATGTCGTACCGCAGCGTGGAAATGTCGCGCTACAGGCTGCGTAAAAAGATGGAGCTCAATCGCGACGTGAACCTCACTGAGTTCCTGCAGCACTTCTGACAGCCAATGACAATCAAAGGCAGCAATGCGCCTCGCGGCGGATTGCTGCCTTTTGTGGTTTTTAACCACTGACAACTAATGAAAAAATAATGTTATTCTGATAAATCTATGATGCTTATACAGCATTAAAACCAGTTGCAAAATAAACAAATCGCAACCATTCTTCCAAAAAAAATCACAAAAACCTTAATTTTAATCAAAAGAGCAGACCGGATATGCCGCAACGCTGTCACGACACACGACCGGGCACAAAAAAGGCAGCGACTTCTTGTCGGCTGCCTTGATACGTTTCCTGTCATACACTTTCTTCGACTTGTGAATCCGGCTGATATTTACCGGACACCCGTGCGCGGCTATCTCACCATCGCGTGCCGCCTTGCGGCAGGCTTTCAGACAAGCGCGCAACTCCGTGTCTTTCAATCTTTTTTCCATTACTCCTCATATCTTGCATTAATACAAAAAAGCGATGAGCCTCTCAGTCCATCGCTTGTGTCGGGGTGAGAAGACTCGAACTTCCGACCTCCACGTCCCGAACGTGGCGCGCTAACCAACTGTGCTACACCCCGAATCAGAAATTCGGTTGCAAAGATAGTGCGTTTTTTTCAACCGCACAACACTTTCGGCATTTTTTTGACTGTTTTTGCCGTCACCGTTTGCACGCTGCCAACTTAATCCTATCTTTGCAATCTGATAACCATTATTTATGAAAACCATATTATTGACATTAACCATTGCCATACTGCCATTTTGCTGTTTCCACACGGAAGCACGGCGCAGCAAAACAGAAGAAATAAGCCGCCTCGACCGGATGATCTCCCAAAAAGACGATTACGACAAGATAAAATATGCGCGCATCGACAGCCTTATGGCCGTATCGCGCGACAGCCGGCTCTCCATATGCGAAAAAATCGACATCTACTCGCAGCTCGGGGAGGAATACACCTTGTTCAAGGCCGATTCCGCAATGCTCTATTACTCGAAGGCCCTGAAACTCGCCAAGGAATCGGGCGACTCGGTGCGGACGGTGCACATATATCTGAAAAAAATACGCCCGGAAATGATTACGGGATTCCACGCGGAAGCCAACAGCGACTTTTTTGAGATAAACACGCATACCGTGCCCGACACAATGCTCCCCGACTATTACGAATGCGGCTACCGGATATATTCATTCGCGCTCAACTCCATCGAGAAAGGAAGCATCTATTACGACTATTACTATAATTCCACCAACGATTTCCGCAAGAAATGGATTGCCTCACTACCGGAAAACTCCGTGAAACGCAGGCTCTACGAGGCAGAACAAGCCATTTGGGACGGAAAACTGCCAATGGCGCAAATGATTACCAGCGAGCTGCTGTCGGAGTTGCCCGAATCGCGCAATGAATATGCAATCGCGGCGGCATTCCTCGCCAACATCATGAAAACCAAAGGAAACGACGATGAATGCATACGCTATCTCGCCATGTCAGCCATGTCCGACATACAAGGCTCGGTAAAGGAAAACCAGTCGATGTACGAATTGGCGATGATGCTCTACGACCGCGGCGACATCGACAGGGCATACCGCTACATTTTCTCATCGATTGAGGACGCGGCATTCTGCAACGCGCAGCTCCGCGTGTATAACGCGTCACGCATGCTACCGGTGATAGAAGCGTCGCACCGGGCAGAATTAGAATCCCACGAATCCGTGCTTCTCGTATATACCACCGTGGTAAGCATTCTTTTTCTCGGGCTCGCCATAGTGGCGCTATTGCTGATCAGGCAGATGAAGAAATTGGCAAACGCGCGTAAGAAGCTGAAGGACGCCAACACCACAAAGGACGAATATATGGGACAGTTCCTTGAATTGTGCTCCGTATATATGCGGCGGCTCGACTCGTTCACAAAACTTGTCAACCGGAAACTTGTCTCCGGACAAATCGACGACCTTATGAAGATGACAAAGTCTGTCCGCTTCTCTGAAGGACAGCATCAGGAATTCTTCAACGCCTTCGACCTGGCATTCCTCAAGATCTACACCACTTTCATCGATGACGTCAACGCACTGCTACGCCCTGAAGAACGGTTCTCTATCGACACCCCCGGCACTCTGAACACCGAGCTGCGCATCTATGCCCTATACCGCCTGGGCATCGTTGACAACTCAAAAATTGCGGAATTCCTGAAATATTCGGTCAACACCATCTACACCTACCGCAACAAGATGAAAAACAAAGCCATCGACCGCGCTAATTTCGAAAATTCCATTATGAAAATCGGCGTTATAGAGTGATATTTTCATTTATATTACAATCACATCCGCAAATATTCATATCACTATGAATCAAGTAGATATTATTCATATCGGGCTGAAATCATTTATATATTTGTTGATATGGCCATCGTAGGGTTATTTTCCTGTTATATCTTTGCAATGTCGAAAGCAGAGAGATGCTTTCCAACGACAAGGAAATAATGGTTAAACACTACGATATATAATATGGAGTATTAGAAAATATTATCACTTCGTTGTGAAATGCGGTGATGATTCGAATAATGGTTTTATGTTAGGTTTGTAAAAATGTTGCTTTCTTTGAAAAGCAACAAAGAAACAAAGCCCGCTTCGACAGCGGGCTTTTTTCTTTCTGCCCTGTCCCATCCGCACAAACTGCACCTACGCAAGCTTCTAATCGGCAATCGGATTGCGCATACAGCCGCCTGCCGACAGCGTAACGGCGGACAGGCTCTAAAACAAAACAAACAAACATTAAAAAGAGTGAATTTGTTTGCTGGTGTAAAATTTATGCCTATCTTTATGGCATTGATTTTTACTGCCTAAAACCAGGAATTACTAAAATTCAATACAAAACAACATTATTAATTAAAAATTTTTTCTATGAGAAAATCTTTACTAAGGTTGATTTCCGGCGGCGTGGCCATGATAGCCGCCGTATCAATGACCAATGCCCAGACTTTGACGCAAGATTGGAAATACACCGAGGAACTGCCCGGTGCTACCGATGCGCGTTGGGGAACAGGATTTGACGGAAAAGTTTGGACAAACAACAAAACTGCTTCCAAACTTATTTATTGGGATGAAAACGGCAAGACAGAATTAGAAATTGGTGCGGGTGGCACAGGAATAGCTGTTGACGGTGCTGGAAACATTAT
>JADIMC010000041.1 GCA_017694955.1 Candidatus Limisoma faecipullorum | reverse complement strand
TAAAAAAAGTTGTTGGATTGCATTTTTTACCTGCGAAATTTGTGGATTTGAGCCGGGGATTGCTAAGTCACTTATATTTTTTTATTGGGCGGAATGACATGTGTTTTTATTTGTTCTGATTTTTTCGTGATAGAAATAATTGACTATGACGGGCTTGCCTTTTTCTGAACGACCGTAGGGCAAGTCGTTTATTCTATAGGGAAATCCATGCTTTTTTGCATATTGGGAAATGTCACATTCCAATGTCTGCCAATAATTAAGCTTTTTCTTGTTGTATATTTTCTCGTATAACGGAAAGAGCTCGGGATATTTCTCACGGATGTACCTTATTATTCCAGCTTTGAACTGTCCTCGCAAATTTAGATTTTCGAGCCAGATCAAATCGGCATATCCTTTTACTTCTTCGATAATTTCTTTCACATTGGTTATTTCGGGAAATATGGGCGAAATGAAACACACGGTACGAATGCCTGCCTCATAGGTCTGACGCATCGCTTTCAGGCGATGTTCTATACTCACGGCATTGTCCATATCCGCACGAAACTGCTCATCGAGCGTATTGACAGACCATGATATCGTCACTTTTGGGAAACGCTTCAACAGGTCGAGGTCGTGCAACACAAGGTCGGATTTCGTACAAATCATAATTTCGGCATTGCAACCGCGCAGTTCTTCGAGCAGCCTGCGGGTACGGCGGAATTGTTCTTCGTATGGATTGTAACCATCCGTCACTGAGCCTATCACAATGCGCTCGCCGTCATATTTGTGCGGATTTGTTATCGGTTTCCAGTTCTTCACATCCAGAAATGCACCCCACGCCTCGGTATGCCCTGTAAAACGTTTCATAAACGATGCGTAGCAATACTTGCAGGCGTGAGGGCATCCCACGTAAGGATTGACCGAATATCCGCCGACAGGCAGCGCAGATTTGGTCATGACGCTCTGCACGTCTATTACCTTGATTGTTTCCATCTTTTACAGCTCGATGCTTTCCCCGTCATTCGGTATGATCAGCCGCTGCATATCTATGCCGTGATGCAGGGCTTCGTTGCGCAAAATTTCGCGTGTGGTCTGGCAATGGTCGATGGCATCCATGTGTACGGCTATGAAGCGGGTGTTCGCCGGGCAGTCGTCGATAATCCGCATGGTCTCCGTTTCGTTGGGGATAATCGGGCCGTCGGTTTTCGACAAGGGAGGCAGGATGGCACCGCCGCTGTTCACCACGATGTAGGCAGGATGATGCTCCTCCACCGCTTTTTGGGTTGATTCGTTCCACACGCAGTCGCCCATGATGTAGAGCGTAGGCTGTCCTTCTGCTTTGAGCACATAGCCCGATGACGCGCCCATCATTTTGCCCAGCTTGCCTCGCCCGTGGTTCCCGGCGATGCGGACAATGGTTATTCCGCCGACTTGCACGCTCTCCTTGACGACGGTCGTGTTGCGGAAATGGTCTTTCATCGCTACCGAATCATAGTCGGCGGGCTGCACGTACCAAGGCGTGTCTTTGGAGATAAGCCGCTTGGCGGCAGGATCGTAATGGTCGATGTGCGTGTGGGTCAGCAAGACGAAATCCACGTCGTCCAGCACTTCGCCTATAGGCATCGTCAGATGGACGCGCGGGTTCAGGTTTACGCCCAAGGCAGACATCTCCGTGCCTTTTTTGCCCAGCATGGGGTCGACAAGGAGGGTCTGTCCGGCATACTGGATTTTCAACGTGGCGTTACGGATAAGGCGCACGTTGTTCTGCGCGTAGACAGCCATACCCATAAAGAGACACACGAAACAAAACAATACTTTTCTCATAAATCATTCATTTAAAAGTGGAACATACAATGCTTTCGATATCAGATGCAAAGTTCGGCAGAATCCCTTGACACCTCTATGCCTTAAAAAGAGGAATATATGCCATTTTGATAAAAGAATGATGTATATTTGCAGAAAGCAAAAAACAAGAGTGATGAAAGCTATAATCAATCCCGAAAGACTTGTAAGCGTTCCGTTCAATAAAACGCAATGTGGCGTAGACTTCTACATTAACACAGGCGAAAGCAAGGACATCTGTGGTGTCTTGACCGAGCATAAGGCGTTTAAGACAGATTTTTTCAGCTTCTATTTCTTTCGTCGTGCCAATGGATATTTGTTGCTGAACTTCCGAAAAGTGGAGTTACGGGATGGTATGGTGCTGCTTTTGTCGCCGCACCAGCAACAGGAATGGCACGTGAACGAGGTAGAACTGGATTACACTTTTCTTATTTTCCGCGAAGACTTTATGCGCACGTTCATTGCTGACAAGTTCTTCGTATATCGGCTGTTGTATTATTATCAGACTGATACACCGCCCTACTTGTTTGCCGAGCCGGAGGAGCTGACGGAATATATGCGCCTCTTAAAAAAGATAAAACAAGAACTACAACATCCTGTGGTAGACACTTACAACCTCATTGTGTCAGTGCTTTATTATCTATTGGTAATTATCAACCGGGCATACGCTCAAACTTATCGTCTACCTGTCGAAGTGCCAAAAAACAATTACGCATTCAAATTCAAGGACTTACTCGAAAAACATATCCGAACGACACAGCGCGTTCAAGAATATGCTGATATGCTTCGGGTAAGTCGTATCACCTTGAATAATTCTGTCATGGCGCAATTTGGTGTATCAGCCATTCACTTACTCAAGCAACGTCTTTTGGAAGAGCTGAAAAATGAGCTACTGTTCTCCAATCTGAATGTGAGCCAACTGGCAGACGAGTTCCACTTTTCCGACCCCAGTCACCTCATGCGTTTTTTCAAAA
>JADIMC010000005.1 GCA_017694955.1 Candidatus Limisoma faecipullorum | reverse complement strand
ATATATCACGGACTACCAAAAGGGGATTTACGAGTAATCCATTTTCGTAGGCTTACTTCACATCCGGACTTGAGGGTATCTCAAGTCCGACCTGAGCTTGGATAAGGCATAATCCGATTTTAGCCCGATTCCGCTTATCAAAATGGTAGCATACGGCTATGGATTGGTAGCGACTGTTTCTTGCGATGCCTGTACCTTTGCACCGGACTAATCAAAGGAGATTTTCAATATGGTTTCAAAAGAAAAGATTGAGTTGTTGAGGCAGAAGATAGACGAGGCGGATGCCATTGTGGTAGGCGGAGCGTCAGGGATGTCGGCGTCATCCGGCTTTGTTTTCTATTATGAAGATGACGAAGTGTACCGCAGACTGGCCGGCGATTTGGCAAAAAAATACAACATTCATAATATGTTCGACGCTTTTTATGACCAGCGGCTGACGGCGGGTGAACGTTGGGCTGTCATCCTGCGCACCACCCGCTATATCTATGAGTGCGAGACAGGCGAAACATATAAAGATTTGGCGGAATTACTGGAAGGCAAGAATTATTATGTGGTCACAACCAATCAGGACGCACAATTCTACAGAATATTTCCAGCCAAGCACATCACACGCATTCAGGGCGACTGGCGATATTGGCAATGCAGCCAACCCTGCCACGACGGCATCTACGACAATCACGACGAGGTGATGTGGTTGTGCGACACAATCAAGAATGACACATTGCCCGAGAAACTGATTCCGCGCTGCCCGCGTTGTGGTGCTCCGATGGAACCGTGGGTGCGCTCGTACACCTTTCTGCAAGGCACGTTCTACCACCGTGAGATGAAGCGTTACCGCGACTTTCTCGAAAATAACAAGCGTGGCAAGGTGCTATTCCTTGAACTCGGTGTAGGGATGATGACACCAATGTTCATCAAAGAGCCGTTTATGAATATGACTTACCAGTTCCCGCACGCCTTTTACGCCACCGTCAATCCGCAGCACGCACTCGTGCCGAAAGAGATTGCAAGGAAAAGCCTTGCCATTAGCGATGACATTGCCGTTACGCTGAAACAGTTGCTGGGCAAGTCCACAGCGGGCATAAAAGCATTCAATGCAAAAGAAGCGTTCAACCCATCAAGAATCTATTAATATGACAGAAATTCAACAAGCCGCCCAAGCCATCAAGGATGCCGATGCCCTGCTCATCGGGGCGAGCAACGGATTGTCCATCGCCGAAGGCTATCATATTTTCGCCCACAACGAGATGTTCCACCGGCAGTTCGGCGACTACTGGCAACGTTTCGGCATCCGCAATGTAATAGAAGGGTGTTTCTTTAATTATCCTAATGAGAAAGACCGCCAGGATTTCCTGAACCGGCTGGTGCAGTATTGGATAAAAGACTACCGTCCCTCACAAGTGATGGAAGATTTGCTCGCCGTCGTGGGCGGCAAAGACTATTTCATCCTTACTTCCAATGCCGACACCCATCTGGAGCTGTCAGGCTTTGCGCCAGATAAAGTGTTCGAGGTGGAAGGCACTTTCGAGGATATGCTGCACAACCGTCCGATGCAGGACAAAAGCAAAGAAGCCAATGCTTTCCTCGACCGCTACCACAGCAAGCGGCTCGTCATCCTTGAACTGGGCATAGGCAGCCGCAACCGCCTGATAAAGCTGCCACTCATGCAACTGACGGCAAACGAGAGGCAATCCGTGTATGTGACACTGAATTTGGCACAAGAATTGTATGTTCCTGTTGAAATAGCCGACAGGTCTGTACCGGTAGCCGGCGACATAGCTGTCACGCTGCATAAACTTAAAGAAGCATTAACTAACAGAATATGAAACGATTGTTATTGATCATCGACCCGCAGAATGATTTCATCAGCGGCACACTGCCCGTCCCCGGCGCGGCGGAGAAAATGGAAGCATTGGCAAACTACATCCGCGAAACGGACGGCGAATATGAATTCAAGGTTGTCACCACCGACTGGCATCCATACCACCACTGCTCGTTCGCGGCGAACGGCGGCGAATGGCCGATGCACTGCGTACAGGACACCGCCGGCGCAGCAATCTGCCAGACTCTTATAAAGCCCCTTTTCACCACCAAAGGAGAAGTGAGCGTGCTGCGAAAAGGGACGTCGAAAGACGCTGATGAATATTCGATATTCAAGAACGCCCTGTCGGCGGAAAAAATAGACAAGCTGATACGCGGCAACGGCATCGAGAGAATCGACATCTGCGGCATTGCCGGAGACGTGTGCGTGCTCAACACTCTCCGCGACGGCATCGAAAGATACGGAGCTGCCATATTCCGCGTGCTGACGGAATTTTGCCCGTCGCTCGACGGCGGCACGGCACTCGCCGAAGCAATCAGCGGGATGAAGAATCACGCGTGAGCCGCAAGAAGTGACCGCCTCGGACCATACAGGTTGCCTTTCCGGAAAAGTTTTCATATCGATTCGAGATTTTTCCCTCCGCTTGCCGTATATTTGTAAAAGAATTTGCAATCCGCATAAAACCATTTTATTATGAAGAAATTGTCTGTAATTTGCGCGGCATTGATGCTGCCGTCGCTTGCCGGGGCTGTAGAGAAGCCTTACGACTATGTGTTTTTCGACAACAGCCGAATGCCCGGCAATTATTTCTACTCGCGAACCGATTACCGGTCGCCGTCGTTTCTGAAAAACTCCTCGTCGCGCCTGCCGGTCAGCGACATGTGTTTCTCTCCCGGCAACTCGTTGGAACTGACCTACGTATCCGCCAAAGGAGGCGCATGGACCGCCGAGGTGCAATATGCGCCGGTGCGCGGCAACGACTTTTTCCGCAAGCCGGAAGTGCTGTCGATGAATGTGCTTATCGGCGATGACGCAACCGGAACGCTTCCCGATGTGGCATTGCGTTATGCCGCCCTGCCCCCTGCCGGCTACGATTTCACCGTGGAGCGCGACCCTGTAAAAGCCGACACTGTGCTGACCGCATATGTCAGCCTCTCCGACTATGTCCGCCCGTCCTCCGGATGGCAGCATGTGGCTATCCCGTTTTCCGATTTGGGGCTGGAAGGATTCGACGACAGCAACATCAAGAGCATCGTGGCCGTGTCTCTGCGGCAATCGACCGCCGACGGCAAGCAGCACACCATATATATCGACGACTTGGAGCTTCTCCCGTCGGAATTGCCATCCGGACCGGTAGCAGCTCCTTTCATCAAGGATGCCAAAGGCTACGAGCGGCACATCGACATCTGCTGGAACGCGACCGCAAGCGACGGCTTGAAATACTATAAAATCTACCGCTCGACCGACGGCATTAACTTCGAGCCGATAGGCATCAGCCGTCCGTGGATGCACCGCTATACCGACTACATAGGAAAGACCGGGCAACGGGCATGGTACCGCGTTTCGGAAGTTGGCTACGACCAAAAAGAGTCGCCACTATCAGAAACGGCGGAGGCAACGACACGCCCGATGACCGACGACGGGCTGCTCGACATGGTGCAGGAAGCACAATTCCGCTACTATTGGGACGGTGCCGAGCCCACCAGCGGACTTGCCCGCGAGAACATACCGGGCCGCGGCGACATGATTGCCGCCGGAGCATCGGGTTTCGGGATGATGGCCACGATTGTAGGCGTTGACCGCGGATTCATCACACGCGAGGAAGGAGTGGAGCGCTTCCTAAAAATCACTTCATTCCTTGAACGCGCCGACCGTTTCCACGGCGCATACGCGCACTTTATGGACGGCACGACAGGAAAAGTCGAATTATTCTTCGGCGGCAAGGACAACGGCGCCGACTTGGTGGAGACCTCGTTCATGTTCCAAGGACTGCTTGCCGCACGGCAATATTTCGACGGCGACAATCAGGACGAGACCTTGATACGCAACCGCATCGACCGCCTTTGGAAGGAAATAGAATGGAGCTGGTTCAAGCAGACAGCCGACAGCCCGTACCTCTACTGGCACTGGTCGCCCGATCAGGAATGGATAATACATCATCCGCTCATCGGCTGGAACGAGACAATGATAACGTATATGCTGGCAATAATGTCGCCTACTTATGGAGTGGCTCCCGAAATGTACTATTCCGGCTGGGCAAGCCAGCAGAAACTGGCACACGACTACCGCGCCGGATGGGGAATGACCGAGGACGGCTCCGCATACACCAACGGCAACACCTATTATGGCATAAAGCTCGATGTAGGCGTGTCGAACGGAGGCCCGTTGTTTTTCACCCATTATTCGTTCCTCGGTCTGGACCCACACAAAGTGACCGACCGCTATACGAACTATTTCGACAACAACCGCAACATCGCCCTCATCAACCACCGCTATTGCATGCAGAACCCGGGCAAGTATGCCGGCTACGGCTACGACTGCTGGGGGCTGACAGCAAGCGACGACGCCTGGGAATACCACGCACGCGAGCCACAGCCTTATCACGACAACGGCACAATGGCTCCGACAGGCGCGCTTGCCTCTTTCCCATACACTCCCGAAGAATCAATGGCTGCATTGAAGAACTACTACCGCAACTATGGCAGTTTCCTATGGGGCGAATATGGCTTCCTTGACGCGTTCAATGTATCGACCAACTGGGTCTCTCCTTTATATATGGGATTGAACCAGGGACCTGTGGTGGTGATGATAGAGAACTACCGCACCGGTCTGATATGGAATTTGTTCATGAGCCATCCCGATGTGCAACGAGGCCTGAAAGCCCTCGATGCAATCCGCTGACTTGAGCCCACAGTCAGCCGACAGCATAAAAGTCCGCAAAGGCGGTTGTGCCGCCTTTGCGGACTTTTTCATCGATTTACCGGAAAACAAAGAGCCTGCCCACCACTCTTACCAACCTGATACGCGAAACTCAGAATCCATCATAACCCTACTCGCAAAATATGGCCAAGACACAAAAAATCCCACGCTTTTCACAAAGCACAGGATTCTGTTTCCTTAAAAGGCGCTGCTGCCTATGCAACCGCACCATAATCGGGCTCATAGGAGACCCGCAAACCACGGCCAATGCCGGGGGAAGATTGCTCACACAACCTGAATCCCCCTACACTTCAGCCGATATTTTCAAAATATAATAACTAATATCAAAAAGTTCAAAACCAATCAACCTTAAACCATATATATCAGCCTCTTAATTCCCCCGCCGGAGACAACTGAATCATCAGTTTTTCGGAATTTAATTTTTGCAAATATAAATAAAATACAACTTTTACCCCCCCCGAAATGTTAAATTATCACTTAAAATTTCAAAATTGGTTTTGATTATCAAATTTAACACTTTACAATACACACATATTGTAAGCTATCACAAACTTTAACGGTTGTGAATGTTAAAAAACGGCATTACGAACACAACGTAACCTGCCCCATCATAGCAAATATAAACCACAGCCCCACATAAGCATTCAAATTGTGCCGATTATTTTTATCACATAGCTTATGAAACGCACCCGAATTGCAATGGCACAGACCTCTTTCATATATACCTTATAGAAAGAATCGCACCTAATACACAAATCCATTTTTACATTTTTTACACTTCTACAAAAGTGATTTTTATCGCAAATTTCACTTTTACAGAAGTGATTTTTTGTATATTTGCAGACAGAACAATAGCATTTCACGATATGGATTACACAGACATACAACCATTACTGAATACTTATCACAGACGGTTATCGGCCACAAATCTGAAGTTTAAAAGATATTTGCACAAGCAAATCAATTGGGATGTCAGACTGCTTGGCATCAAAGGGGCACGTGGAGTCGGAAAAACGACTATGCTTCTACAGCGGATAAAAGAAGCGTTTGATAATATCGACGACGCTTTTTACGTATCGCTCGACAATCTTTGGTTTCAAAACCACAGTGCGGAAGAGCTTGTCGAGTTTCTTTACACACGCGGCGTAACGCATATATTCTTTGACGAAGTGCATAAATACAAAAATTGGACGGCATTCATCAAAAATATCTACGACGACTACCCGGATTTAAATATTGTTTACACAGGCTCTGCCATGTTGGCGATTGACAATTCAAAAAGCGACCTTTCACGCCGCCAGTCGCTGTACACACTTCACGGCTTGTCTTTTCGAGAATATCTTGAATACGAAGGTATAATCAACTTGCAGCCACTCTCCTTTGAGGAATTACTCAAGAAGCACACGCAATATGCAATGGATGCCACATCCCGAATAAAAGCGTTGAAATATTTTGAAAAATATCTTGACGGAGGGTACTATCCTTACTACAAAGAAGCAGGGAAAGACTATCTGATGCGCATAGGCGAAGTCGTTCAGTTAGTCATAGACAGCGACATCACCGCCGCGGAGGAAAGCATAACCTACATCACCCGGCAAAAGATAAAGAAATTGTTGATGGTAGTGGCCGAGAATGTTCCTTTGGAACCAAACATCAACAAAATTTCCGCAAGTATGGAATCGTCACGCGATCTGACCCTGAAAATGCTTTATTGGTTGGACAGGGCAGCCATACTGAACTTACTGACCGACAAAGTTAAAGATTACAAGCATCTGACAGGCCCCAAAAAGATATACCTCGACAATACTAATCTAATGAACGCCTTAGGAAGCAAACTTTCCAAAGGGACACAGCGCGAAACTTTTTTTGCCAACCAAGTCGGGGCTGTCGGCACATTACAGATGCCTAAACAAGGAGACTTCCTTGTGAATGGGAAATATCTGTTTGAAGTTGGCGGAGCGCAAAAGACATTCGACCAAATAGCCGACATACCTGACAGCTACCTCGCCATTGACAATATTGAAGTAGGGAATGGCAACAGGATACCGCTATGGCTATTCGGATGCCTGTACTGACCGCCAGACCTAAAGACATTTGGCGATTACGGGGGTTTTAAGTAATTTTACGCCGATTTTCAATAAGATAAAAATGGCTGATTCCAAGAATAGTTTTTTCAAAAACGCGATTGCCGGAGCGCGCAGCTTCGTCGAGAGCCGCGATTTCCGCTTCTCGCTTCTAGGCGTGGCGGTGATTTTAGTCATCTCGCTCGCTTATTTCTATCCCGACGTGTTCGAGGGCAATGTACTGAAACAGCACGACACCGTGCAAGGCATCGCCAACGGTCAGGAAGCCAAACAATTCTATGAGGAGACAGGCGAGACCACCCGCTGGACCAATTCGCTGTTCTCCGGGATGCCCACATTCCAAATATCGCCGTCCTACGGAAGCTCGAAACTGATAACCGCCGTTGAGCGAGCCTACAGCCTGTGGCTGCCGAATCCGGCGAACCTCGTGTTCACTATGATGCTCGGCTTCTTCATAATGCTGCTGGCATTCCGGGTCAAGTGGTATCTCGCCTTGCTGGGTGCCGTTGCCTACGGTTTCTCGTCATACTTTTTCATAATCATAGGCGCCGGGCATATCTGGAAATTCTCCACGCTTGCCTACGTGCCGCCCACGATAGCCGGAATCGTGATGTGCTACCGCGGGCGTTACCTTGCCGGCGGCGCTCTTGCGGCGTTCTTCGCCATGCTTCAGCTTGCCGCCAACCATCCGCAGATGACCTACTATTTCCTGTTCGTCATAGCGGCGCTGGTAATCGCATATTTCGTGCAGCATTATAAAGAAAAGACCGTCAAGACCTGGCTCAAAGCCACCGGAGTGCTTGCCGTGGCTGCCACAATCGCCGTGGCTACGAATCTGCCAAGCCTTTACAACACCTACGAATACAGCAAGCAGACCATGCGCGGCGGCCATTCGGAACTCGCCGCCGAATCGCCCAACTCGACTGAAGGCGGACTCGACAAGGACTATATCACTCAATGGAGCTACGGGAAAAGCGAGACGTTCTCCCTGCTCATACCCAACATAAAGGGCGGAGCCACGATAATCCCGACCCACGGCGAGAACCTGCCGACATCGGTTGCCGACGTGAAAAGCGTGAAAGAAAAAGTTGAAAAAGGCGAAATAGACTATGAGACCGCCCAGAACCTGTCGATTTTCCCGCAATACTTCGGCGACCAGCCGCTTACCAACGGTCCGGTGTATGTCGGCGCGTTGATTTTCGCACTGTTCCTGCTGGGCATTGTTGTGGTTAAAGGCCCTGTAAGAAGTGCGCTTGTGATAGTGACACTACTGTCGATATTCTTGGCGTGGGGACACAATATGATGTGGTTCACCGACTGGTTCATCGACCATTTCCCGATGTACAACAAGTTCCGCACCGTGTCGAGCATACTCGTGATAGCGGAATTCACCATGCCGCTGCTTGCCGTGCTCGCATTGCAGAAAGTCGTCACCACCCCCGATTTCTTCAAGCGCTACCGGTTGCCGTTCTATTTTTCATTCGGTTTCTCGACATTCATCTGTCTCGCGGCTATGATCTCTCCTGCAATGTTCGGCAGCGCGATAACACCGCAGGAAATGGAGCTGAAGAATGTCTATGCCGGTCAGGGCTACGACCTGACGCCGCTGTTCTTGGAATTGGAGCAAGCGCGTCTTTCTCTCGTCAGCGCCGACGCACTGCGCAGCTTCATAATCCTGCTTATCGGCGTGGCTTTATTCTGGCTTTATTTCAAAGGCAAACTCAACAAGAAAATATTCTGCACGATATTGGGCATAGTGGTGCTTGTGGATATGTTCGCGATAGACAAACGCTATCTCAACACCAATTCGTTCTCGCCCAAGCCGCTCTATACAGCCGGCACGATAGACCCGCGCCCTGTGGACCTGCAGATTTTGCAGGACAAGTCGCCCAACTACCGTGTGCTCGACCTGTCGCGCTTCGGCGATGCGATGCCTTCTTATTTCCATAAGTGCATCGGAGGCTACCACGCAGCAAAACTGCGCCGCTACGACGACCTTCTCAAACGTCAGCTCGAAAGCGAGAATCTCAATATCGAAGTAGTGAATATGCTCAATGGCAAATACATAATATTCAACGATACCACGGCGCAAGTCAACCCCGGAGCATTGGGCAACGCATGGTTCGTGGACAGAATAAATTATGTGAAGGACGCGAATGCCGAGATGGACGCGCTCGACACGCTGCATCCTGCCAACGAAGCCGTTGCCGACGAATCGTTCCGCGCCGTTCTTGGCAACGCGACAACCAGAACGCCAGGCGACACAATCGTAGAGACATCCTACAAGCCCAACGAGTTGCGATATAAGGCAACTACCGCAAAAGGCGGGCTGGCTGTATTCTCCGAAGTGTATTTCCCGTGGGGATGGAAAGCAACCATCGATGACAAGGATGCACAGATAGGACGTGTCAATTATGTGCTGCGCGCCTTGCAAGTACCGGCAGGCGAGCACGAGATTGTGTTCCGGTTTGACCCGCAGTCGATTCACGTCACCGACACGGTTGCCCGTGTAGCGATAATCGTCACCTATATGGCAATGATTGCCGCATTCGTATTCGCCATGAGCAACAGGAACCGCAAGGAGGGCGATGGAAAGGCTTAAACGGTTATGGACCGCTTTCAGCCGCTACCGCAGCGGGAAAGGCTTCGGTGTGCATTCACCGTTCGCCTTCAACTTCATCCTGAAAGTATTGGAAGAACGCTGCCCGTATTACGCTTATCCCGACATAGAGGAAAAACGCAAAACAGCGGAGGAATTGTGTCCGCAGGGCGTGCTTACGCGAAAGGAAGCCCGTCTTGTATTTCGTGTGGTAAATCATTTCAATCCGGAAAAGATACTGCAAGCAGGCTCCGGCTGCGGAGTGTCGGCAGTGTCCGCATTATCAGTGTCGGCACATTCCACGATGTGGCTCTGCAATCCGTCGGGAGATGCCACAGCCTACCACCTACTCAAGGAATATTCCGACAGAATCAACTTCTACAAGTCGGCAAAAGCATGCTTCAATGATTATCAGGCCGACAAGCCGTTTGTGGTGGTCAACAGCGTGTGCGAGGACGAGTATCCGCTCGTCTCAGCGTTCATAAAGCGCACCGTGCAGCGTGATTGCGTCATCATAATCTGCAATATTGTCCGCGAGCCATCTTCAAGAATATTATGGAAAGAAACCGTCAATGCGATGACGGCAGGCATGAGCTTCACCAACGGCAAAATCGGGGTGATTGTGGGTCACGGCAAGCTGCCGTTGATGCATTATTCCTTCTGGCTCTGACTCTTCCAAGCCACTTTAAGGAATTGCCACAGGAACAGGACCGCAGCCGTAAAAAGCGATATCGAGAACGAATAGAATATGCCTTTCTCGCCGAATCCTGCCGGGAATCCGAGAAGATAGGCTACAGGAATACCCACCAGCACATAACTAACGAAAGCTATCCACATCATCGGCATCACGTGCGACGTGCCACGCAGGGCATTGGCATAGCATACTTGCGTGGCATCGCAGAATTGGTAAAGTATCAAAGGAGCAATCAGCGTCAGGCAGATTCCAACTACCGCCGCATCATCGGTAAACAGGGAAACGAGCGTGTCCGACAAGAAAAAGAACGCCGACGAGGCACAGACAGCAAGCAGCAACAATATGGAGTGCCCGGCGAATGCCGCCCTCCGTACTCCTTGCATATCTCCCAGTCCGGTGAACGACGCTATGCGTATCGCCACTGCCGACCCTATCCCGTAATAAAACAGATAGCCCAATGTGCTCATCGTGACCATCACCTGATAGCTTGCCATCTGCAATTCGCCTATCCACCCTACCATCACCGCACTGAAAGTGAATGTTCCAGTCTCCATCCCCATCTGCAATGATATGGGGAACGACATCCTGACATGATACCATACATCACCAGCCGTCACTCTTGCCTTTGCAAATCCCTCGCGGTAAGCAGCGAACCTCTGCTTGCGGAAAAGCAGCCACACCGCCACCACAGCCATCAGCACACGTGACGACATCGTGCTTATCCCGGCACCAAGCAATCCCATCTCGGGGAAACCGGCCTTACCGTAAATCAGCAGATAGTTGAACACGATGTTGAACACGTTTCCACCAAGCAATATCCACATCGCTACCGGGGTAAGCATTATGCCGTCGGTAAACTGCCGGCACACATTGAACACCACCACAGGAAGCATCGAGCACAGTATCACGATATAGTACGGACGAATCAGCGGCATCAGGCTCTCCGGCTGGTTGAAGCAATCAAGAAAAAAGTAAATAACAGTCATTATGCCTACGAGCAGCAGCCCGAAACAGGCATTCGCAACGAATGCCGGACGCATCAGTGCGCCAGCCTTGGCATGTTCCTTGCGAGAGAAAAGCGCTCCTACGAGCGGCGTGATGCCGTAAGAAAACCCCATCAGCATGATTGTCACCAAAGTGAAGATATTGTTGACGAACGAGGCGGCGGCAAGTGAAGGAGTGTTGTAGTGCCCCACCATCATCGTGTCGGCGAAACCTAAGATAATCACGCCTAATTGCCCTACGACAATAGGAACCCCAATCCTGACCGTCTCCCGGTAGTGTGTCATCAGTATTTTTGCGTTCATAGGCACAAAGATACTCCGATAAGCGCTGAAATGCAAAGCAACGCCATCATAACAGAAAATGCCTCCCCTTAAAAGGAAGGCATTTTCCGAATGCAGGCACAAGATACCCGCATCTATGTCCTGTAGCTTGAAGCGTCAAATTACTGACGTCCTGAAGTCGCTACCCCGCGGTCGATTTTCTTAATCAATCCTTGAAGCACAGCACCCGGTCCGAGCTCGACAAACTCATCGGCGCCGTCAGCAATCATCTGCTGCACAATCTGCGTCCATTTCACAGGAGCTGTAAGCTGTGCGATAAGATTTGCCTTGATTTCTGCGGCATCAGTATGCGGCTTTGCGTCAACATCCTGATAAACAGGGCATACAGGCACCGAGAATTGCGCATTGTTGATGGCAGCGGCAAGCTCATCGTGAGCCGGCTGCATAAGCGGAGAATGGAAAGCACCTCCGACTTTCAGTTTCAACGCGCGACGCGCACCAGCGGCAAGCGCTTTCTCGCAAGCGGCATCAATACCCGCTTCTGTTCCTGAAACGACTACCTGACCCGGGCAATTATAGTTTGCAGGAGCGACAATGTCGTCGATGGAATCGCAAATCTCCTCCACCTGCTCATTGGTCAAGCCAAGGATTGCCGCCATAGTTGAAGGCTGAGCCTCGCAAGCCTTCTGCATAGCCATCGCACGGATGGAAACAAGGCGCAAACCGTCCTCGAAAGACAGAGCCCCTGCCGCTACAAGAGCCGAGAATTCGCCAAGCGAGTGCCCGGCAACCATATCCGGCTTGAACTCATCGCCCATTGTCTTGGCAAGAATCACTGAATGCAAGAATATAGCAGGCTGTGTCACCTTTGTCTGACGAAGATCTTCCTCAGTACCGGCAAACATCAGGTCGGTGATGCGGAATCCAAGAATTTCATTAGCTTTTTCAAAAAGTTGCTTTGCAGTCGCATTGTTGTCGTAAAGGTCCTTTCCCATACCAACAAACTGCGCCCCTTGTCCGGGGAAAACAAATGCCTTCATTTCTTTATTTTTTAAAATTGACAATTATCAGCTTATTAGCCGCCGCAAAATTACTACTTTTTTCACAACAGGCAAAAAAGTGGCAAAAAGCTAAATCCTACGGAGTGTCACAAAGGTAAAAGGATAAGGGTTACGGTCGTCGGCCGGATGCTTCTCGCAGCTTACCTCCTCCCATTCATCACGCATGATTTCCGGGAAAAAAGTATCGGCATCGGGAAACGAGGCATCTATTTCCGTAAGGTAAAGCCGCTTTGCAAACGGCAATGCCTCACTATAAATCTGTGCACCGCCAATCACGAACACCTCACCATCGCCTTCGGCAAGCGCCAATGCTTCATCAAGAGAATGAGCCACCTCCACCCGGTCGGCTGTAAATCCAAGATTCCTTGTAACCACGATATTGCGTCTGTCAGGCAACGCCCCCTTCGGCAAAGAATCGAAAGTGCGCCGTCCCATAACCACCGTATGGCCCATGGTGACAGACTTGAAATGCCTCATATCTGCAGGCATATGGCAAAGCAGCCCGCCATCACGCCCGATTGCCCGGCCTTTCGCCATTGCCACTATCATCGACAATTCCATAACATCAACACGAGTCATACCGCAACCACGCCTTTGATATGCGGATGCGGATTATAATTCTCCAATATGAAATCCTCATAATTGAAATCGAACAGGCTTCTCACTTCAGGATTGATACGCATTACGGGCAATTGCCGCGGTTCACGCGACAGCTGCTCGCGCACCTGCTCGAAATGGTTGGTATAGATATGCGCGTCGCCAAGCGTATGCACAAAATCGCCAGCCTTCAATCCGGTAACCTGCGCCACCATCATCAGTAACAACGCATAAGAAGCTATATTGAACGGGACGCCAAGGAAAATATCGGCGCTCCGCTGGTAGAGCTGCAAGCTCAGTCTTCCGTCAGCCACATAGAACTGATAAAACGCGTGGCACGGCGGCAGCCGCATTTCCGGCAGGTCAGCCACATTCCAAGCGCTGACTATTATTCGCCGGGAATCGGGATTATTACGTATGGTCTCCACCGCTTCCGAGAGCTGGTCGATTATTCCTCCGTTGTAGTCACGCCAAGCACGCCACTGCTTACCATAAATCGGCCCGAGATTACCGTCAGAATCCGCCCACTCATTCCATATCCGCACACCGTTGTCCTGAAGATATTTCACGTTGGTATCTCCTTTCAGAAACCAAAGCAACTCATAGATAATGGATTTCAAGTGCAATTTCTTAGTAGTCAGCAAAGGGAAACCATCGGCAAGATTGAAACGCATCTGGTAACCGAACACGCTTTTTGTGCCAGTCCCGGTGCGGTCGGCTTTCATCATGCCGTGTTCCATCACATGCCGCAGCAAGTCGAGATATTGTTTCATTTCTATATTATTTCTACTTGTGCAAAGATAATGAAAGGCGTGTGCAGAAGCAAATGAAAACGAAGTTTTCAAATTTGATTATGCCGAGCCTTATCTTATCCAAAGATAAGATAAGTTTCAAATTAATTTGAAAAACTTTACCCGGGCACACCCCGTATTCCACAAAGATATTATCTTTGCAGAAAGACTTCAGCTATGAACAGACTTGCTTATTTCATCATTGCCACGGCATCCGTATTGGCTGGATGCGGCAACAACACGAACCGGCAGACCGCAGGAGAAACAGAAAACGATTCAACAGCCATGCAAGAAATCAAAACAATCAATACGGACGGAACCGAAGTCTCTTGGATAAGGGACAATGCGGAGGAGAGACTGATGCCACGCTCTTTGTTTGCCGACGCTCCCGACAGCATATTCAGCAAGCTGAAGCTTGCAGACGGGATACCGTCGTCGATGAGCGCATTCCTTGTAAGGAAAGAAGGGATAAGCATCCTGTTCGACACCGGATTAGGAGGGGATAACAGCCGGCTCATTCCCAACCTGAAATCTTTGGGAACAGAGGCCGCAGACATCAGATACCTGTATCTCACGCATTTCCATGGAGACCACATCGGTGGCATGATGAAAGGCGACAGCATTGTCTTCCCCAACGCGGAAATATATGCATCGAAAGCGGAATATGAAGCGTGGATGAATATGCCCGCTACACAGAACGCCCAGGTTGTAAAGACCATGAACGCCTACAAGAGACATTTGCATCTGTTCGAATTCGGCGACACGCTCCCCGGCAACGTGATTGCCATTAATGCAATCGGACACACTCCCGGACATACGGCGTACCAGACAGGCAAACTGACAATAGTGGGCGACCTGATGCACGGCACAGCCCTGCAATACGCCCATCCTGAATATTGTGCAGACTACGATATGGACAAGGAAAAATCCATAGAGA
>JADIMC010000040.1 GCA_017694955.1 Candidatus Limisoma faecipullorum | reverse complement strand
ATACCCTGTTCACTTTTTTGCTGTTGTAATATTCTGAATATGAAAAAAGGGCAAGCATTCATAGGTGCTTACCCTTTTTTATTTTGTCTGATTGCATTAATTTTGCAATACAAAAAACTGCTATTATGACTAAATTAGGCTCTGTAATGACTGCCGTAGGCAAAAAAGCACTGTTGCTTGGCAGCGGCGAACTTGGCAAAGAAGTTGCCATTGAATTGCAACGCTATGGAGTTGAAGTTGTTGCTTGTGACAAATACTCAAACGCACCGGCAATGCAAGTAGCCCACCGTAGCCATGTGTTCAGCATGCTTGATGGTGAGACTCTCGACAGCGTAATAAGAAAAGAGCATCCAGACCATATAATTCCTGAAGTGGAAGCTATAGCCACACCCGAGCTTCTCAAACTTGAGAAAGAAGGATTCAACGTAACACCGACCGCACGCGCGGCATGGCTGACAATGAACAGAGAAGGAATACGCCGTCTCGCAGCTGAAGAATTAGGTGTACAGACATCACCCTATCGCTTCGCATCTAACAAAGAAGAGTTTTACAAAGCAGTTGAAGAAATCGGCATCCCATGTGTAGTAAAACCTATTATGAGCTCATCAGGGCATGGTCAAAGCACAATAAAGAAAGAATCCGACATCGACCCCGCTTGGAAAACGGCACAAGAAGGCGGACGCGCAGGTGCAGGAAGAGTAATTGTAGAAGGTTTTGTGAAATTCGACTATGAAATCACGCTACTCACTGTGCGCAGCTGTTCTGGAACGACATTCTGCCAACCAGTAGGGCATATTCAGGAAAACGGCGATTATCGATATTCATGGCAACCTCAGGCAATGAGCGCCGAAGCTCTTGCCAAAGCGCAGGATATTGCAAAAAAAGTCACCGACGCGCTTGGCGGATACGGCATATTCGGCGTGGAAATGTTCATAAAAGGCGACGATGTGATTTTCAGTGAAGTGTCGCCACGCCCGCACGACACCGGAATGGTTACAATGATCTCGCAGGATATGAGCGAATTTGCACTGCATGCCCGCGCCTTGCTCGGATTGCCTGTCCCTGAAATAAGATTCTATGGGCCGTCGGCTTCAAAAGCGATAGTTGTGGAAGGCGACAGTGACAAAGTGGTATTCGACAATCTCGAGAAAGCGCTTCTCGAGCCAGGAGTACAAATCAGGATATTCGGAAAGCCGGAAGTTAAAGGGCACCGCCGAATGGGCGTGATACTTGCCACAGCCGAAAGCGTAGAAGAAGCAATCGCCAAAGCAGACCGTGCATATAAAGCTTTAAAGATTAACGTACTCCCGCGCTAATGAAAAACGCATCAACTATAAACTTCAAAAAAACATTCTTATTATTGATATCTGTGCTGTTATGTATTCAGGACATAACAGCGCAGACTTCTTTTACTGATTTCATCAAAAATCAGTCTGACAATTCCACAAAAACACATCTTACCCACAAATTAGAAATGGATTTCCGTCCGGGATTCATTTTCCAGACACACGACTTTTTCAGAGGCGACAACTATGATATGAAGCCTATCCGCACATCTCTGTCGGCAACCCTCAAATACGGATTCAGCCAACCGGAAAATTCCGCCACCACAGCCGCGTTCGGAAAATCGACACAAGGCATAGGAATAGCATTCAACTCGTTCCTCGAACCGTCGGCAATAGGTAGTCCCGTATCAGTATTCGCATTCCAGTCCGCGCCTGTGTGGAATATATCGTCTGCCGTCACACTTGATTATGAATGGAATTTCGGACTATCGTTCGGCTGGAATCCATACGACGAGACAACAAATCCCAAAAACCATATAATAGGCACGAAAATCAACGCATATCTCAACGCCGGAATAAATCTCGACTGGAAGCTATCACCGAATATAGGATTGCTCACCGGAATAACTTTCTCTCATTATTCAAACGGAAACACAGGCATACCGAATTGCGGGCTCAATACCGTAGCCTTCAATCTCGGAATGGCTTACAAATTCGGCAAAAATGAAAACGATGCAATCAGAGCCACGCCACCCGAATTTGCCCGCCATATAAGTTACGACATAGTAATGTTCGGCTCTTTCAGAAGAAAAGGAATAGACACCGGCAACGGAATACTCATATCCACAGACCGTTATCCAGTAGCAGGCTTCAACTTCAACCCGATGTACAATGTATGTTACCGGTTCCGCACAGGACTGTCGCTCGACGCAACATACGACGCAAGCGCAGGACTCGACTATGAAGACGTGATTTGTGATTTAGCAGGCAATTGCAACAAACCGGAAATGATCTTAGCGCCGGTAAAGGACCGCTTCACCCTCGGAATCTCGGCACGGGCGGAATATGTAATGCCTTTCTTTTCCATCAATGCCGGAATAGGATACAACTTTCTCGGCAATAAAGACCAACACAACTTATACCAAATATTAGCTTTGAAAACTGCAATCACCCGCTCATCATACATACATATCGGATATTGCCTACGCGACTTCAAAGACCCGAACTATCTGATGCTCGGCATCGGATTCCGTCTTCACGATATTGCTCCAAAACTATTTTAGCCATAAACCGCACAAATTCAGATTTAATTCAGAATAAGGCAATAAATTTGCGCATCAAAACTGTCATATGAAAAAAATAATCGCACTCGCATTTTTATCGGCAGCCAGCATAATGAAAGGCGCGGATTTCGGCACGTGGACAAACTGGAGCATAGACTACGCGGCCAATGACAAAATAGAATTAGCGGCAGGAATGGAATACCGTACTACCGACAATGCGTCAGAAACCGACCGTTGGGCATTCAACGGAGGAATTACATACAGTCCTATGAAACTGTTAAGCATCGAAGGAGTGTATGAATTCCACCACCGCAACCGCAGCGGGGTATGGAAAAACCGGCACCGCTACAATATTGCCGCCATTGGAACCATAAAAGCCGGCAGATGGAGCTTTTCATTGCGCGAACGCTTCCAGCATACCATAGAAAGCGGAGAAAGCGAGCTGCGCCTCCGCTCCCGCCTTCAAGCTAAATTCAAAGCCACAAACAAGATAAACCCATACGCTTCAATCGAGATGTACAACAGTCTGCATTCCGGAGAAAAATTCGACATTACAAGGATGCGCTACCGCGCCGGAACAGACTTCAAAATATCAAAAAACGTAAGTACCGACCTTTATTATCTGTTTAATGCAGAAAGCAGTGCTAACAAAAACATCCTCGGAATTGACGTCGCCTTCCATTTCTGACATACGCAATCCAACATTTTTTCGTATCTTTGGCGGTCAGAAATGAAAATTGTCCGTAAAGAATGGTTTCTATACAAAATTTGAAAGTTGAATTCAGCAGCACCATATTATTCCAAGATGTAAGCTATGTCATAAATAAAAAAGACAAAATAGCTCTTGTCGGGAAGAACGGTGCCGGAAAATCGACAATGCTGAAAATAATAGCAGGGTTGCAACAACCAACATCCGGAACAGTTGCAAGACCGAATGATTTGACCATAGGCTATCTGCCACAGCAAATGCTACTTACGGACGAGCGCACGGTATTTGAAGAAGTAAAAACCGTATTCGGAGAAATCGATGAGCTAAAAGACAAACTTGAAAAAGTCAACAATGAGCTCTCGACAAGAAACGATTATGAGAGCGAGGGCTATCAGCGTCTCATAGACCGTATGACCCAGCTTAACGATGACATAATCCTTAAAGAAAGCAACAATTACGAAGCGGAAATAGAAAAGACCCTTATGGGACTTGGTTTCACGAGGAGAGATTTCGAACGTATGACCTCCGAATTCAGCGGCGGATGGCGTATGCGCATCGAGCTGGCCAAACTGTTACTGAAACATCCAGATCTGCTGTTACTCGACGAGCCTACCAAC
>JADIMC010000039.1 GCA_017694955.1 Candidatus Limisoma faecipullorum | reverse complement strand
TTTAATGTGTGGTCAATTCTTCAACGAGTATGAATATTAGACTCTTTCTAATAGATTAAACGATTGAAGCCGGCGGGATGAGCAATTTTGCTTATTCCGCCGGTGTCTTGTGTTTGAATGGCGGGTGAGACCAGATATGGATTGGGTTTTGCGGTGCGTGGCGTTGACGTGAAATTTTCCGCAAGTTTTTGCATTATTGTCTAATTTACGTATCTTTGCGTGCTATAAATGAAAAAACAAAAAATATTCAGATAAATGGCAGTATTAGAGAAAATCAGGAGCAAATCAGTATTGTTGCTCGTAGTTATCGGTGTGGCGCTGCTTGCGTTCATCATCGGTGACTTCCTTAATTCAGGCCGCTCCTTCTTCGGAGCGGGTACCACCGTCGCAAAAGTTGACGGTAAAAAAATAAGTATAACCGATTTCCAACGCCGCTATGAGGAGTACAACCAGCAGCTTCAGGCTTCTAACCAGACGGTTGATGGTGCAGTGGTCCAAAATCGCGTGTTGCAGGATATGGTCACAGAGCAGCTCCTCAACGAGGAAGTAGAGGCATTGGGAATCGACGTTACCGACGCTGAAATCACCGAGGCGATGACCGGCCAGGGCGCCGCTCCGGCAGTAGTGCAAATGGCCCGCCAGCTCGGTCTTGAGTCACCGGCTCAGCTCCACGACCTAATCTTCAATCCCGGCAAATACGGGGCAAGAGACGAGGATGTTGCCCAGGTCCGCGCACAATGGCTCGAAATGGAGCGTAACATCACCAACCAGCTGAAATTCCAGAAGGTCGGCATTCTTCTTTCAGGGGCAATACAAGCCAACGACCTCGACAAGGAGGCAATAGCCGCAGACATGTCGACAGCCTCTACGGTGGATTTGGTCAATGTGCCATATTCCTCTCTCGACAATAAGGACTTCCCTGTAAGCGAAGAAGAGCTGAAGGCCCGTTATGAGAAAGAAAAATCGCAATTCGAGACAGAAGACGAAATCCGCAAGATACACTACATAGCAGTCAACATCGTACCTTCTCAGGCAGACTTGGCAAAAGCCCAGGCATTGTTCAACAAGGTTGACTCCACTTTGCGCGTAACTACGGGTGTAGAGTCAGTACGCAACATCTCCGAGCTGACAATCAGCCAGCGCACAGTCCGCACCAACGATGTTGATGCCGCTACCCGCGAATTCATAACATCGGCTTCCGACGGCGCAGTTTCCGCACCTCGTTTCCGTTCGGACGAGCATTCTCTCACGAAGCTCATCTCCAGAAAGATGGATGTGGATTCTGTGAATGTGGACATGTTGCAGGTTCAGGGACCGAAGGCCGTTCAGGATTCCATTCTCAACCTCCTCAATACCGGCAAGCCTTTCGCCGAAGTAGCCGATAACAAGGTTGCAGGCGGACAGCAGAATATGTGGATGAACATGATGCAGATGGGAACAGACAACAAGTCGCTTGAAGCCAAGGCGAAGCTTCTTTCAGCCGGAAAGGAATATTTCGTGATAGACTCTAACGACAACGCGGCTCTCATCTACCGTGTCAATGAGAAGAGGGCACCGAAGCAGATGTATGAAATCGCCGACGTCTCCTATAAAGTATATCCGAGCGACGAGACTATCGACAATCTCCGTGCAGGACTTCAGAAATACATCGCAGAGAACAATACAAGCAAAGCCTTCACTGAAAAAGCCATAGCCTCCGGCTATCAGGCTCTTGCAGCGGAAATCACCGCCGAATCAGCCCAAATCAACGGCATCGAGGCGACCCGCAAGGAAGTTCAGTGGGCGTTCGGCGCAGAAGCCGGCTCTGTCTCTCCGATTTACGACAATGAAGGCAACGACAAGATGATTGCCGTGGCACTTGACGAAATCATCCCGGCAGGCCATATGCCTCTCAGCGATCCGACAGTCCGCTCCATCATAGAGAATAAGGTTCGCAATGACAAGAAGGGCGAGAAGCTTATGGCAGACTACAAAGGTAAAGCCAACGACCTTGCCGGCTATGCCAAGCTGATGAACGTACCAGTCGATACCGCTGTCACAGTGACTTTCTCGCAGGATTTCATACCTGTGCTCCGCAATATGGAAAGCAAGCTCACCGCTGAAGCTCCTTATGTGAAGCAGGGCTCGCTCAACGGACCGGTTAAAGGCGACCAGGGCGTGTTTGTATATCAGGTTGTGAAGAACGAGAAATCGAGCACCCAGATGACTCCCGACCAGCTCGCTCAACGCTATTCGATGACTTTGGGTTCCGCCGCCGTTTCGCAAATGGCAGTCGAGATACTTAGAGAGAACAAGGACATTGTGAACAATCTGATAGATTTCTATTAATCAGAGGCAATTCTCAAGGATTATAAAACAAACAGACAGGTGTGCAGGAATACCGGTATTTGCCAATTCCGCACACCTTTTTTCTTAACATAAAACTTTTTCATATTACCTCCCATGCAAAAGAAAATCATGACTACAATCCTGTCGGGGCTGATTTCCCTGACGGCGCTTGGCGCGCAAGAGTTGACAATCCATCCCGTCCCGCAGCAATGCGTGGAGCGGCAAGGCGAAACCGGCATCCCGGCATCCTATAAGCTGGTGGTTTCCGACGAATCCAAATTAAGCAAGGCGCTTGTGTTGCTCGACAGCATCATGCCCGGAGCCGATGACGACGCAAAATTCACGGTGCGTGTGGGCATCAAGGGCGACAAGTCAGTGAAAAGCTATTCAAAGCGTATCCCTTCCGCCGCCGAGGGCTATTATCTTGAGAGCTCGAAGAAGGGCATCGTGATAGCCGCTTCCGACAGCCGAGGCGCATACTATGGCGTCCAGACGTTGGCCCAGCTACTTGAATCCGGCCGTCTGCCTTTCCTTGAAATCACAGATTATCCCGATATCCCCTACCGAGGAGTGGTGGAAGGCTTCTATGGCAAGCCTTGGAGCCACGCCGCACGTCTGAGCCAGCTCGACTTCTACGGCCGCAACAAGATGAACGTGTATATCTACGGTCCGAAGGACGATCCTTACCACAGCACGCCTAACTGGAGAAAGCCTTATCCAGAGAAGGAGGCAAAGCAGCTCCAGCAACTCGTGAAGCGCGCAGACTCGAACAATGTGATGTTCTATTGGGCAATCCATCCCGGACAGGACATAAAATGGAACGCAGCCGACCGCGACACGCTGATGTCAAAGTTCGAAAGCATGTACAAGCTTGGCGTCCGCGGTTTTGCCGTATTCTTCGACGACATAACCGGTGAAGGCACAAAGGCCGACAAACAGGCGGAGCTTCTCAACTATCTCGATGACCATTTCGTCAAGGTGAAAGGCGATGTCGCCCCGTTGATAATGTGTCCTACCGAGTACAACAAGTCGTGGGCAAAGCTTGAAGGCGGATATCTTACGACTCTCGGCGAGATGCTCAATCCGGGGATACAGGTCATGTGGACAGGCAACAAGGTCGTGGCCAACATAGACCGTCCGACACTTGAATTCATAAATCCGCTGATAAAGCGCAAGGCTTACATCTGGTGGAACTTCCCGGTTTCCGACTATGTGCAGGACCATCTTCTGATGGGCGAGGTGTATGGCAACGGCACCGACATAAAGGACCTGATGAGCGCGTTCGTGGCAAATCCGATGGAACACGCGGAGGCTTCGAAAATCTCGCTCTACAGCATAGCCGGCTATACGTGGAACATGGAGAGCTATGACAGCCAGGCGGAATGGGAACAGGCGATACGCGACCTTATGCCGCGTAATGCGCAGTATCTCCGCACCTTCGCCATTCATAATTCCGATCTCGGTCCTAACGGTCATAAATTCCGTCGTAAGGAATCTGAAAACATACGTCCGGCACTTGAGAGCCTGTGTGCCGCCTATGAGAACGGCAGAATCGACGACGAGGCTTTTGCCAAGGTCATGGCGGAATGCCGCAGCATCAGCGAGGCAGCCGACAAGCTGCTCGTCTCTGACGAAAACCGTGCGCTCGTCGAGGAAATGTCGCCGTGGCTGTTGCGCTTCAAGTTCGTTGGTCTTTATGGCGAGGAAGTGCTCCGTGCCATGCTCCTGCTCCAGGAAGGCCGTGCCGATGAAGCGGCAGCGTCCTACGACAAGGCAAGCACTCTCCGTGCCTATATCGGTCTGACTGACACCTTGCTCAACCAGCAGTCGCGCTATCCGGGCATCGAGACGGCAAGCCTGCATCTGTTCCCGTCGTTGGAGAAGCTCTATGCAATCCTTTCCCGTTAACCGCCAGACATCCGGTTGGCATTAATGAATGCACGGGCAATTACGAAGCCCTACATAGTTAAATGATGTGAATATACGCGATTTTTTCGAGTAAAGATTGTGTATATAAAAAAGTAAAATTATATTTGCAATGTGTTTTTCATGGTATTAGATTTAAGGTTAACAAGGTTGGTTGTCGTGAGACAGCCAATTTTTTTATATCCCTATCGCATTTGAAAACGTGTCGGGCTCATTGCTGATTCTCTTGCGATTCTATATGCCAATCAAGGCAACGAGCAGCCGGGCTATGGAGCTGTTTCTGCGCTCCGTGATGGTCTGTGACAGCTCGCTGTTTGTCTCGTAGCACATGGCAAGTACTGCCGACGAGATGATTTTCTCGATCAGTCGCCTTATCATTTGCAAGCTTAGCCTCGTGCTTTCCGGAATCAGCATCGGTATCTGGAGTATTTCGTCTTCGCTGTCGAGGTTTAGCAAAGAACCGTCGATGAACGCGCAGAATCTTGATGCAAATTCCACCAATGCCTCTCCGATATATACCCTCATCAGCTTCCGGTTGTCGTCGGTTATGATTTCCGGCCGTTCCGATTCCTGCGTCATCAGCGCAATGCACGCGCTTTCTGCATAGACTTCCCTTTTGATTTCGTTAGTGTCGATGGCGATTGTGACTGTTCTTACTGTGTTTTTCATTTCTTGTAGTGTTTTCTTGTTATGTAATAAGTCAAAATGGCGGTGGTTATCACCATAAATACGGTTTTCCCGGCATTTGTCGGTGGCGCTGACTGCTTGGCTGTCTTTTCCGCCGTCGTTCCGGAACTCATCGTTGAAGCCGTTTCCCTCTTTCGAGACTTGCCGGCAACGCTTTCCGAGACTCCGTGCCTGTCAACGGTGGTGTGCACGATTCTCTCCACACCTTGCTTCCCGGTCATACTGTCGGGCGGCGTGAACACTATTTCCAACCGTTCACTTTCCTCTTGTCGTGATTCCGTCGTAGCTCGTGTTGCCGTGCCGCTTGTTCCCGAGGAGACAATCGCGCTGTCGTCAGTGACTATCGTGGCTGACGATTCCTTGTTGGAGCGGCAGGCAGCCGCTGCGATACTAAGCAGAAGCAGAACGGTTGCGGCGGTTCTTGCTGATTTCATGGTAGATTATTTTTGAAGCCTGTTTGTACGAAAGAAAGTAACCTGACGCACGTTTTCCGATGATTATCGCAGTGACTGCGTCGTGTATCCCTGAATTGTGGGCAGCGATATAATCGACCACTTTCTTCTTGAATTCCTCCCACATCATCCGTCGTATTCCCTTTGCGGGGCATTCTTCCCCTTTCACAATCATCTTGTGCATCATACGCGAAGCCCATTCGTGGGAGAGATGGTAGCGCGGCCTGCTTGTGGCAAGCGTCCTGCGTATTACTTCCTCATGGCATATTTCCTTGCCGCTTTCGAGCGTTTCCCTTATCACGCGGCGGTAGTCGCTCATCAGTTCCGCGTTTCTCATAGTTCTTGATTCAAACATGATTCTTGTGTTTTTTAGTATTATTGAGTCAACAAGTATTGGTTGTCTGCGTACAAAGATAATGCATATTATTGGTAAAATGCAAATAAAATCTTGTGTTTTTACCAATAATTTTTTATCCTTTTCATTATCAGAGGGATTGTAAGGCAACTGTTGAGCTCCGCTTACATCGTGTCGTTCGGAGTGGCGGCGTGTGGAAAAATGGCGAGATGAAGCCATTCCATCGCACCGGGTCAGCGCTTTTTTGCGTTATCCCATTCCCGGATGCAGTATTCAACGGCGTTCATGAAGAGCCTGTCCTCGCTTGCGACCATGTCTTCAATCTCTTTCCATCCCGGCTCGGACAGGAATTCCGGTTTCTGTCGTGCGGCATTGAATATGAGCCTGGCTTTGTTCCAACGTGTGAATTTGTTGCCAAGAAAGAGGTTCAGCCAAGCCGGAGTGTGCTCGTCGAATACGAAATTTCCGTGCCCGTCTTTCAGTAGCTCATAAAACTCGGCACTTATCCGCATCATCTCTTCTCCGAATCTGTCCTTGTCGAGCTCGCCGGCGGCATATTTTTTGAGCGCGGCCATTGCCTGCATTTCGGTGGCGGCGAATTCTGACTTTTTTGCACGAGCTTGTCCAAAGCAGCCGCCCGGATAATCGAGTCCCATGGAGAATGACTATCGGGATGTGGAATAAGTGATGGTAATCACGCCGTCGCCGGTTTCCTTCAGTCTGACATATACAGTGCCGGCACCTCCGTCCATAGTGTCCTGATACAGGCGTTCCTCGCCGTCCACCGGCTTATAGCGCTCACCGAGGAAATACTCGACTTCTGCTATCTCAGTGCCTTGAGCCAAAGCCACTTCCGAAGCTTGCAGCACGTCTTTCTCGCCAGCGAAACTGAACGTGAAAGAAGCAGAAGCACCCATCTTTGAGAGCTGGTAAGTGATAGTGTTGCCATTGATGGCATATCCGTCGCCATACATTTTTATAATTATATCCTTCCGGATTGTGAAATCGGAATGATACGGCTCAATCAGCATGGTGCTTACCGGTATCACTTTCACATCGACATAGTCCTGTCCGGAACCGTTTTTCACGCCTATTCTCGTGTCTCCGACGTAATTGGCGGTAATAAGGCCGTTGTCGTCCACTGAGGCATGAAAATCGTCCATGCTGCCATATCGTACGGGAGATTCGGATATTACTTCAATCTGCGACTGTTCTCCTTTGTGGAGGGAAATCTGCTTCGGGGAAACGACTGTCAGCGATTCGTCGTCGCCGCATGCCGACAGCATAATGAGCGGCAAGACCAATGCAATTAAATATGAATTCTTCATAACGTTTACGGATTATGTCGCGAAATTACATAATTAAAACGAGTCGGGAGCAAGGATGTGAAGAATAAGTGAGACTGTCTTTGGATTGAGACAGGCTGCGCTCGGCATAATCAAATTTGAAAACTTCGTTTTCATTTGTTTCTGCACTCGCCTTTGCGTATCTTTGGATAAGATAAGATTCGGCTCGGCATAACCAAATCCGAAAACTTCGTTTTCATTTGCTTCTGCACTCGCCTTTCATTATCTTTGCATCAAGATATATTTTGCGGTTTATGGCGACTATAAACGAGATACAGGACGAGATAATCGACGAGTTCAGCGGCTTGACCGACTGGATGGACAAATATTCCTACATAATAGAGATGGGCAACGCTCTGCCGCCGTTGGACGAGAAGCATAAGACTCCGGACAATCTTATTGACGGCTGCCAGAGCCGTGTGTGGGTTAACGCTACATATGAGGATGGTGTGATACGTTTCGATGCCGACAGCGACGCGATAATCGTGAAGGGCATAATATCGATGCTCGTGAGGGTGCTGTCGGGTCAGACTCCGTCGGCGATACTCGACGCCGACCTCTACTTTATCGATGAAATAGGTCTTAAGGAGCATCTTTCGCCTACGCGGAGCAACGGCTTGCTCGCAATGGTGAAGCAGATAAAGATGTATGCCCTGGGTTATAAGGCAAAGGAGGAGCAGCCATGATGGAGCCGCTACGCAACAAATGGGCAGTTGGCGTGATAGCCTTTTCGGTAGTCACAGTGCTTGTCTATATATTCATGCCGTTATTCAAAATTCCGATATTCGGGATAAGCAGCGGGGTGGAATGGATAAGGATGGTATGGATGACAAAGGATTTCGCCAATATCGTGTCGTTTCTTCTGCCGTTCATAGGAGCAGCCGGAGCAATCTCCGTGGTTCTGACAAAAAAAATAGAGCCCCACATCCTTTCGGTGGCCTTCGCTTTGCTGCAGGTGATATTTTTCGCCTATTTCCTGATGCGTATGGGGGCATTCGTCGATAGCGGCGTGTCGGCTGGCGGCATCTCGCTTTTCGATTTAATCGGCAGCGGGACTTGGACCGGGTTGCTGTCGTCGTTGCTTGCAACGGTTGCGTCGGTGATGCTTGTCGTGACAGATTTCAAGAAGAGTAAGAATTAACTTTATAAACCAATAAAAAACCATTTACCTATGTTTAAAAACCATCCCAAGGGACTGATACCCGCCGCTCTTGCAAATATGGGCGAACGCTTCGGGTACTACATCATGAATGCTGTCCTGACGTTGTTCCTATGCTCTAAATTCGGGCTTAGCGACGAGACAGGAAGCCTTATCTATTCATTTTTCTATGCCGGAATCTATGTGTTGAGCCTTGTCGGAGGATTCATCGCCGACAGGACCCAGAATTACAAGGGTACAATCATCAACGGCTTGGTGGTGATGTCGCTCGGATATATCCTGCTTTCAATTCCTATTCTTTCCACAGAGAACAATATCGTGTGGCTGTTGCCTCTGACGTGCTTCGCGTTGCTGCTTATCGCTTTCGGAAACGGCTTGTTCAAGGGCAACTTGCAGGCTATCGTGGGGCAGCTTTACGACAATTACGAGGCAGAGGCAGCCAAGAAGGGTCCGGAAGCCCTCGCCGTGGCTAAGAGCCGCCGCGACTCCGGTTTCCAGATATTCTATGTGTTCATCAATATCGGTGGTCTGATAGCTCCGTTTGTCGCCCCGTTGCTCCGCAACTGGTGGCTCAGCGCCAACAATATGGTATATAATGCCGGTCTTCCGGCACTTTGCCACGAATACATAGAGAAGGGCACAGCGATGGCCGCGGACTCGATGGCAAACCTCACGGAGCTTGTCGGCAAGGCGAGCACTGTGGCGGTGACCGACCTCGGCTCATTCTGCACCAGCTATCTTGACGTGTTCAATACCGGTATCCACTATTCTTTCATAGCGTCGGTGATAGCGATGCTTATCTCCTTGGTGATATTCGTCGCTACCAAGAAGATACTTCCGAATCCTGCGAAGAAAGAAGAGAAGGCTGCCGCAACCTATACACAGGAAGAGAAGATGCAGATGGCAAAGGAAATCAAGCAGCGTATGTATGCATTGTTCGCAGTGCTCGGCATCGTGATTTTCTTCTGGTTCTCGTTCCATCAGAACGGTACGTCGCTCTCGCTCTTTGCGCGTGACTTTGTCAACACATCGGTAATCCCGCCGGAAATATGGCAGGCCGTGAATCCTTTCTTCGTGATATTCCTCACGCCGTTCATTATGCTGTTCTTCGGTTCATTGGCTCGCCGCGGCAAGGAGATTTCCACACCTCGCAAGATAGCCTACGGTATGTGCATAGCCGGCATCGCTTACTTGATACTTGCCATATTCTCCTATGCCAACGGTTATCCTTCGGCAACCGACTTCAAGGCAATGAGCGACTCAGCCAAGGAAGGCATGATGGCCGGACCATGGATTCTGATAGTGCTTTACTTCTTCCTTACGCTTGCCGAGCTGTTCATCTCTCCGCTCGGACTGTCGTTCGTTTCGAAGATAGCACCTAAGCATCTGCAGGGACTTTGCCAGGGCTTGTGGCTCGGAGCGACTGCCGTGGGCAACCTGCTGCTGTGGATCGGTCCGTTGATGTACAACAAGATTCCAATCTGGCAATGCTGGACTGTGTTCTTTGCGGTATGCCTGATTTCGATGGGCGTGATGTTTGCAATGGTCAAATGGCTTGAGCGTGTCGCTAAATAACCGGCATTCGACAGACAGCTAATATATTGGCGGCATGACCGTATGCGCATGGTAGCGTGGCGGTTGTGCCGCTTTTTCCGATAATAGTATGGCAGAAACAGTGCAAATAAGCAACAGCCAGTTTTTTGAAGAAGTGGCCAGTATGCTTTCGGAAGGCGCGACAGTCACAATCCCGACCTTGGGAAGCAGTATGCTCCCTTTCATAAAGGGCGGGCGTGACAAGGTCGCTCTCCGCTCTCCGCAAGGCATACGTCGCGGCGACATAGTGCTCGCAAGATTGGAAGGCAACCGCTATGTGCTTCATCGGATATACCGTGTTTCAGAGGACCGTGTGACGCTGATGGGCGACGGTAATTTGCAGGCGGTTGAAAATTGTGCATCCTGTTGTGTAATAGGTGTTGCTGTGAAAATCATCCGCGGCGGCAGGGAAGTGGATTGCCGTTCACGTAAAGAGCGTCTGAAAGCCGCCATCTGGCGGCGGCTTCTTCCTTTGCGCCGCTATCTTCTGGCCTGCATACGCCAAACGTGGCGTTGACTTGGATGACAATGTAAGAATTTGCATTTTTTAGCAGAGAGCAGGAAGCCATTGGAGCTTCCTGTTTGTTATAATATAAAAAGCATCGTTATGGACATAAGGCTGCCAAAGGGAAAAGACGGCAAGCAGCTCACGCTGCAGAACAGCCGCCGCCAGATAACCGTTGTCGGGGCCAACGGCTCCGGCAAGACCCGTTTCGTCAACCGGATGATGGAATATGCCGGAGAGAAGGCATTCTGTTTCTCGGCACTCGATGCCATATATAGCACAAAGGACGAGAAACCGGAAAACTGCATCACGAGGCAGTATCGCCAGATGGTTCAGGACGCGCAGTTCGTGAAACCTGTGGCTGATACGGAGTTTGAAATGCTGCTTTATATGCTTATCACCGACGAGATGACCGACTTGCTGTCGTACAAGCTTCAGAAGGCCGGAACAGATACGCCGGTGGAGATTCCGAAGACGAAAATCGACACTGTAATCCGATTGTGGAAGAAAGTGTTCCCGAAAAACGAAGTGCTGCGCGGCAGCGGTCTGATACGATTCAAGAACGACAGCGGCGAAGGCGAATTCAAGCCGTTGCAGCTGTCGCAGGGCGAGAAGGCCGTGTTTTTCTATATCGGGGCTTCGTTGTATGCCCCTCATGGCAGCATCATCTTTGTGGATTCTCCGACAATGTTCCTTCATCAGTCGATAACACAGAGCCTATGGTCGGCAATCGAGGAGTTGCGGTCGGACTGCACATTCGTATATCAGACCCACGACCTCGAGTTCCCGGCATCGCGCACCGACAATCTGACGATATGGGTGCGCAGCTGCGACATAGCAAAAGATGAATGGGACTATGAGATAGTGCATCCTCACGAAAAACTGTCGGAACAGCTCATACTCGACATCATCGGCTCGCGCAAGCCTGTGCTGTTTGTAGAGGGCGATGATTCCCACAGTATCGACATCCGTCTTTATTCTCTGATTTTCCCGGAATACACGGTGAAACCGATGGGCAGCTGCAACAAGGTAATCGAGACGGTCCGTTCGTTCAACGACATGCAGAGCTTCCATCATCTCGACTCTCGCGGGATAGTCGATCGTGACCGTCGGAATGAGGAGGAGGTCAGCTACCTGCGCGAGAAGAGAATCTATGTGCCCGACGTGGCCGAAGTGGAGAACATATTCATGCTCGAAGGCGTGATACGCACCATAGCCGCAATGAAAGGCAAGAAGGATATGGATGTGTTCATGAGGGTGCGGTCGAGCGTGCTTGCGATGTTCAAAGGAGAATTGCGCCAGCAGGCTCTTATGCATACCCGCCACCGTGTCAAGCATACGGTGGAGGTTATTGTTGACCAGAAATTCCCTAACATCACGGCTTTGGAGCAGCATCTTGAGAATCTTGTGGATAAGATAAGACCTCACGCCATCTATGACCGTCTTTGCCGCGAGTTCAACATATATGTGCAGCATTCCGACTATAATGCCGTGCTCCGTGTTTACAATCAGAAGTCGATGCTGATAGATTCCAATGTGGCGCAGCTGTGCGGCTTGCGCTCGAAAGACGAATACATAAAGACAGTGCTCAACGTGTTGCGCCATGGAGGAAAAGAAGCAGACAAGATACGTGCCACAATCAAAAGATGTTTCGAGATTACCGATGAAAATTAGACGGAATTAGCTAATTTTACGGTATGAAAATCATAAACATTGAAGAAACAACATCGACCAACAGCTATCTTGCCCGGATAGCGGCGGAATCGCCGCATGGCACGGTTGTCAGCGCCTACCGGCAGACGGCAGGTCGCGGGCAACGGGGAAACTCTTGGGAATCGGAGCCCGGAAAGAATCTTACGTTCAGCATTCTGCTGAAGGGTACGGGTGTCGCCCCTTCGGATCAGTTCCAGCTATCGGAAGCGTGCGCTTTGGGGGTGGCGCGCGCACTCAAGCGGTATGTCGGTCAGGCTTCCGTGAAATGGTCGAACGACATTTATTATGGCGATTCGAAAATCTGCGGCATGCTGATAGAGCATTCTCTCTCAGGCGGAAAAATCGACCATACGATTGCCGGGATAGGAATCAACGTCAACCAGACTGTATTCCTTTCCGACGCACCGAATCCAATATCGATGGCTATGGCAGCAGGTCGCGAGTTCGATACCGGTGAGGTGCTGGAGTCCGTGTGCGGTGAAATACTGCGGCTTTGCGCCTCGCTACCGTCGGCATCATCTGCATTGCACGGAGAATTTCTCGACAGTCTGTACCGTCGCGACGGTTCTTATCCTTACCGTTCCACAATCGACTCCGTTTCGGTTGACGGCACGGAAACCATTCCTGCCGGTGCTGAATTTGAGGCGGCAATCCTCGATGTGGCATCCGACGGCATACTGTCGCTGCAAACCGCGTCAGGCAGCGTCCATCGCTTCGCCTTCAAGGAAGTGTCGTTCATCATAAAATAATAAAGCTATGACCGAAAAGCAAACAAAGAATTTACCGGAAGGGAATAACTTCATTAGCGAAATAAAACACATAATAGAAGCAGGCAGAGTAGCTGCGTATTCTACTATAAACGCGACAATGATTGCTACGTATTGGAATATAGGAAAACGAATAGTAGAGGAAGAGCAAAATGGGAAACAGCGTGCCGAATATGGAAAAGAGCTCATAAAGTCGCTTGCGAAAGAACTGATTCAAGAATATGGGAGCGGGTTCAGTGAAAGGTATCTGAGAGCTTTTAGAAAATTCTATCTGATTATGCCAAATTATCAGATTTGGAAATCACGATTTCCAAATCTTACCTGGACTCATATTTTCAGAACACTTCGTGTCGGTAATGATGAAGCTATCAGATGGTATCTTGAGAATGCTTCACAACAGATGTGGAATGTCCGTACTTTGAGCAGAAACATATCCACACAATATTACGAACGACATTTACGACAACCAACATCTCCATTGAACGCCTCAGGCGTATCTGCAAATCAGAAGGAAGAAATTTTGAAAAATCCTCTAATTGCTGAATTTCTTGGATTTAAATCAGATGAAAGTTTCTCAGAGCGTGATTTGGAATCGAGCATAATCACTCATCTCAGGGATTTTCTTATGGAGATGGGGCGCGGTTTTGCCTTTGTTGCCAGGCAGCAGCATATCCGCACAGAAGCCGAGGATTATTTCATTGACTTGGTATTCTATAATGTAGTGCTTAAATGCTATGTTCTGATTGATTTGAAAGTCGGAAAGATAACCCATCAAGATGTGGGACAAATGGATATGTACGTACGGATGTACGATGAGATAAAGCGGACAGAAGGAGATAATCCGACAATCGGCATAGTGCTATGCTCGGAAACAGATGCCGACATAGCAAAGTATTCAATTTTAAAAGGCAACGAGCAAATATTTGCGACAAAATATAAATTATATCTTCCTACGGAAGAACAATTAAGACGTGAAATAGAACGACAGAAAGAACTTTATATGCTACAGCATCCCGACAATTAGCCAATCACATCAAAGTTGCAGTAACGATGTAACCCTTTTTCTCGATGCCGAGTTCTTAGCGGATTATCGTCTTGCATGGTTGTCATAGGTATGGTTTGTTGTCTTGTAAAGGAAGTTAGAATCGAGGCAACGTCATTGTTGGCGTTATAAGCATTTGCTGTCTCGTAAGCATTACAGAGTCAAAGACTGTTATTATATGCAATGTCTTAATTGCACCTCTCCGGGTATGAATCATACCTTGATGGGTGCTCATACCCGCAGGGGTGCTGTTCTTTCTACCAATTGTCGGTGCGGAACGGTACAGCCGGAAGACTGTCGGCATTGATGAGATTGACGTGGCAGAAGTCTTTCCACGCATAGCGCACAGCCACTGGCTTGGATACTTCCGGCGAATAGACTTCTAATCGGTTGCCTTTTATTTCGGCAATAGCCGGATGAAATACCTTGTCGCTGCCTGCTATCTCAAACGCTTTCACTGCTTTCCCGTCGCTGGTTGACAGACCATTTTCAACATAGTCGAATTCAATGACGGCACGGTTGCCTTCGGTTTTCATTTTCTTGAATACCGGTCCGGAATATGCTATTTCTTTTCCGTATTGCTTGGCAAGCGCCCATCGTGCAAACCGCTCGCCAACGGCGCGCTTGTTGCGCGGATGGATGTCGATGGAGTCGCCCACATCGGCCGTGGCTACCATACCGACGTTCTTAAGCCCGCTTTCAAGCCATACCTGTTGCTGGGCTTCCCTGATGCCTACCGACGGAGCGTCGGCATAGGGCGCAATCTGTGCAAAGTAGAACGGCATGTCTGGTTGCCGCCATTCCTTTCTCCAGCTGTTGATGAGGTTGATGAAAGCCTGCCGGTAGGTTGAGTCGATATACACGTTTGATTCGCCCTGATACCAGATGTTGCCTTTTATGGTGAATCCGGCAATCGGAGCAATCATCCCGTTCCATAGCGTGGAAGGCACTTTCCAGAAATATCCCTTCTCTTTCATGTTCTCAAGGGAGAATCTTTCAAGCGCGACGGCATAGTCGGGATTGCCTTCCATCACGTCCATTTTTGTCCATGCCTCAATGGTGGTTCCTCCCCATACGTCCTGTATCAGTCCGACCGGCACTCCGAGCTCCTTGTGCAATTGCTTTCCGAAAACGTATCCCACAGCCGAGAAGTTGGCAATATCAGCGGGATTGCAAACCATCCATTTCCCCTCGACATCATCCTTCTCTCCCTCAGGAGCGAGCTGGTGGGCAGCCTGAAACAGGCGTATTTCAGGATAGTCGCTGTCTGCCAATTCCTCATCGGCGCCAATCATTCCTGTAGCCCAGCTGTCGTCGCCCTGACGGCATACGGGATATTCCATATTGCTTTGTCCGGTGCAAAGCCACACTTCTCCAATCAGTATGTTGCTGATGGTTATGGTGTTCCTGCCGTTGATGACCAGCGATTGCGGCTCGGATGTCGCGGCAGGTGTGCTCAGGCTTGTTTCCCATTTCCCGTCGTCAGCCGCTGTAGCGCTGTTTTCCGCGCCCCACGACGCCTTGACCGAGATTCTTTCGCCAGCATCGGCCTTTCCAAAGATTCTCACATCGGTGCTCTGTTGCAGCATCATATTGTCGGAGAAAATTGAAGGCATCTTTACATCGGCAAGTGCCGTTGTTGCCACAGTTGCCGTTACGACGGCTGATATTAATCTCAAGATGTTCATAGTGACTGCTTATTTGTTGACCACGACTTTTTCAATGAGGTTCTCAGTATATGCATAGCTGAAATATGCCAGTGAAGGCATCGGTTTTGTAATTATGAAATTGGCTTTCCAACCCGGCGCAATCTGTCCGTGACTTGCGCCGAGCCCCATCGCGTGCGCACCGTTGACGGTCGCCGCGTTAACAGCTTCGACAGGCGATAGCTTCATCTTTATGGAAGCAAGCGAAAGGACGAATTTCATACTTGCCGACGGCGACGAGCCGGGATTGTAGTCGGAAGCCAGCGCTACCGGCAATCCACAGTCAATCATTTTCCGTGCCGGCGCATACGGCATACCAAGGAAGAATGCCGCTCCCGGAAGCACGGTGGCGACCGTCCCGCTTCCTTTCAATGCAGCGATTTCGTCGTCACCGGTGTGCTCAAGATGGTCAACCGACAAAGCATTGTATCTTACTCCGAGCTGTATGCCGCCCGACAGCGCCAGCTCGTTGGCGTGGATTTTCGGGCGAATTCCATATTTTGCGGCTGCCGCAAGTATCTTTTCCGTCTGCGGGACAGTGAAGAAACCATCGTCGCAAAATACGTCAACAAAGTCGGAAAGTCCTTCTTTTGCCACCTCAGGGAGCATCTCATCGACAATCAGCGACACGTAAGCGTCGTGGTCGTCTGCATATTCGCGCGGGAAAGCGTGTGCGGCAAGGAAATTACTTCTGACGGCAATAGGCGCTGTCTCTTTCATACGCCGTATGACCCGGAGCATCTTCAATTCGCTTTCTGTTGAAAGCCCGTAACCGCTTTTTATCTCGATGGCTCCTGTGCCTCCTTCCACACATCGTGCCAACCGTTCCATAGCCATTTCATAGAGGTCGTTTTCCGTAGTGCGCCGTAACAGGTCGGCGGAATTGAGAATCCCTCCTCCGCGTTGTGCAATCTCCACATACGACAATCCTCGTATCTTGTCCTCGTACTCCTGCTCCCGGCTGCCGGCATAGACAATATGCGTGTGAGAATCAGCGAAAGCCGGGAAAACGAATTGTCCGGATAAATCCTCAACCGCAGCATCGAGCATGTCGCTGTCGGCGAGCTTGTCCATCGGACCGAATTTCTCCACTGTATCGCCGTCCACAATCAGAAAAGCGTTACCGATGGCGGGTGCATCTGCCATCGCCTTTCCTTCAAGCAAACCCGTCGGGGCTTCATAAGCCCCGATGAGCTGCTTTATGTTTTTATATACAGTCTTCATACAGATAATCGTGGGTTTTCAGAAAGTCTATCGATTTTGCAATTTCTGTGTACATCACTCTGTCAACGTCCACAAAATCCACGGATTTCCTGTATTCCCCGAACAGTCGCTCTATTTTTCCGGAGCTCTTCATCGGTCGGCGGAATTCCAATGCCTGGGCTGCGTTCATCAGCTCCACGGCAAGTACCTTATATGCATTCTCCACGACGAGCGCGCATTTTGTCGCGGCATTCGCTCCCATGCTGACGTGGTCTTCCTGTCCGAGCGACGACTCGATGGAATCGACAGAAGCCGGAGTTGCAAGCTGCTTGTTCTGGCTTACAACAGAAGCGACAGCGTATTGTGGAATCATGAATCCGCTGTTGAGTCCCGGTTTTGCAACAAGGAACGCCGGCAGACCGCGTTTTCCCGAAATGAGCTGGTATGTGCGCTGGTTGGATATGCTTGCTATTTCTGAAAGGGCGATTGCAAGAAAATCGTTGACCAACGCAAGTGGTTCGCCATGGAAATTTCCGGCGGAGATTATCAGGTCGTCATCAGGCACGACAACCGGATTGTCGGTAGCGCTGTTGATTTCTGTGGTGACCACTTTTTCCACATATGCAATCGTATCTTTTGCCGCACCGTGGACTTGCGGCACGCAGCGGAAAGAATACGGGTCCTGCACATGCTCCTTGTGGCGGGCAATCAGTTCCGATCCTTGGAGCAGATTGAAAATACGGCGTGCGGTGTCGATTTGCCCCTGATGCGGACGTATGGCGTGTACAGGAGCGAGGAACGGGCTTATCATCCCGTCGTAGGCGTCGATGCTCATCGCAGCTATGCAGTCAGCCCAGCGTGAAATCCTTTTGGCGCGTACGACACTCCATACCGAGTATGCCGACATGAATTGCGTACCGTTGAGCAGAGCCAGCCCCTCTTTCGAAGCGAGGTTGACCGGTTCCCATCCCATGCGGCGGTTGATTTCCTCGCCCGATATCCGTTCTCCTTTGTAGCGCACTTCGCCTAATCCAAGGAGCGGCAGGCACATGTTTGCCAATGGCGCAAGGTCGCCGGATGCGCCGAGCGAGCCTTGCTTATAGACAACAGGAATGATGCCGTTGTTGAAAAAGTCAACGAGTCTTTCAACCGTGGATAGCTGCACACCTGAATATCCGTAGCATAACGACTGGATTTTCAGGAAAATCATATATTTCACAATCTCGTCGGGCACTTCCTCGCCCATACCGCAGGCGTGCGACATCACGAGGTTGCGTTGCAGGTCGCGCAATGAATCGTGGTCGATAGACACGTTGCAAAGCGAGCCGAATCCGGTCGTCACGCCATAAATCGGCTCGTCGGAGCTCTCTATTTTCTTGTCGAGATATTCGCGGCAGCGCATTACCCGTTGTTTAGCCTCCTCGCTCAAGGCTATTTTCTTGTTGTTCTCGATTATTCCGGCTATTTCGTCAACAGTGATTGCAGCCGGGGAAATATGATGAATTTCTTCCATAATGATTTGTTATAAATTCAAGTTTTCAAGTAAAGAGTCGTCCACGAGATTAGGCAACGTCACCTTCAGACCGGGAGTCTTTTCCATTTCCCTCCTGATTGTGTCCATAGAGCCTTTGTTGCGTGCCCAGCTTCGGCGTGCTATTCCGTTGTTCACGTCCCAATGGAGCATCATCCTGATGTTTTCATCAGCTTCTTCCGAGCCGTCGATTACCATTCCGAACCCACCGTTCATCACTTCGCCCCATCCTACGCCTCCACCGTTGTGGAGCGACACCCAAGTGGCTCCGCGGAACGAGTCGCCAATCACGTTCTGCACAGCCATGTCGGCGGTGAATTTCGAGCCGTCGTAGATGTTGGAAGTCTCGCGGTATGGCGAATCCGTGCCCGATACATCGTGATGGTCGCGCCCGAGGACTACAGGCGCTGAAATCCTGCCGTTGCGGATTGCGCGGTTGAATGCCTCGGCTATCTTTGTCCTGCCTTCGCAGTCGGCGTAGAGTATGCGTGCTTGCGACCCCACTACAAGATGATTCTTTCCGGCTTCCTTTATCCAGTGGATGTTGTCTTCCAATTGCCCGACTATGTCGTCGGGGGCATTCTTGGCTATCTCCTCAAGCACTTCTGTGGCGAGACGGTCGGTCTCAGCAAGGTCTTCCGGCTTGCAGGAAGTGCATACCCAGCGGAACGGTCCGAAACCGTAGTCGAAGAACATCGGTCCCATAATGTCCTGTACATACGACGGATAGCGGAATTCTCCGTTCTCCTTCATGATATCGGCGCCGGCACGTGAAGCCTCAAGAAGGAAAGCATTGCCGTAGTCGAAGAAATACATACCTTTGGATGTCAGTTTGTTGATTGCCGCCACTTGCCTGCGCAGCGATTTCTCGACTTCCGCCTTGAAACGAGCAGGGTCTGCCGACATCATATCGTTGGACTCTTCCAATGTCAAGCCTGCCGGATAGTAGCCTCCCGCCCACGGGTTGTGAAGAGATGTCTGGTCTGAGCCTAAATCGACTTTCATATCCTCGTCGGCAAGCCGCTCCCACAGGTCAACGATGTTGCCCTGATATGCGATTGAAACCGGTTTCTTGTCGGCTACCGCTTTTCTGATGCGCGGGATAAGTTCGTCAAGCGAAGTGAACACTTCATCGACCCATCCTTGCTCGAAACGCTTCTGCACGGCTTTCGGGTTGATTTCTGCCACTACGCCTACCACTCCGGCAATCACTGCGGCCTTTGGCTGCGCGCCCGACATTCCTCCCAGACCGGATGACACGAAGAGCTTTCCGGCAAGCGATGCCGAGCGGCTTCCTTCCTGCTTGCGTGCCGCGTTGAGCACGGTTATGGTCGTGCCATGGACGATTCCTTGCGGTCCGATGTACATATATGAGCCGGCTGTCATCTGTCCGTATTGCGACACTCCGAGAGCATTGAACCTCTCCCAGTCGTCAGGCTTTGAATAATTAGGAATTACCATCCCGTTTGTAACCACCACCCTCGGTGCGCGCGGATGCGACGGGAACAGCCCGAGCGGATGTCCGGAGTACATCACCAAAGTCTGTTCGTCGGTCATAGTGGCAAGGTATCTCATCGTGAGCCTGTATTGTGCCCAATTCTGGAATACCGCGCCGTTGCCACCGTAGGTAATAAGCTCGTGCGGATGCTGCGCCACCGCCTTGTCGAGGTTGTTGTTGATCATCAGCATGATTGCCGCCGCCTTGCGTGATTCATAAGGGTATTCGTCGATATGTCGCGCGTGCATATCGTAGTCGGGGCGCAAACGGTACATATATATTCGTCCGTAGGTTTTCAGCTCGTCGAGAAATTCGGGAATCAGCTGCTTGTGAAGCTTCGGGTCAAAATAGCGCAGCGCGTTGCGCAATGCGAGACGCTTCTCGTCGTCGGTCAGTATGTCCTTGCGTTTCGGCGCGTGGTTCACGCTTTTGTCGTAAGGCTTCAATGGCGGCAATACGTCGGGTATGCCGGCAAGTATCTCTTTTTGGAATTCTGTCAGTTGCTTTTCCATATGTCTTATCTGTTTTTTGAAATCACTTCGACCACCATTCTCATAATTTCGGATTCTTGCCGTGAGGCTTCCTCGGCGATGCTGTCGGCTTCGGCAGTCAGGCTGTCGGCTTTTGTCCGGTCTTTCAGTCCCGCGGCATTGATTCTTACATTGAGCATCGCTCCGAGTACTGCCGCTCTTACCGCCAACGCCCCGACACCAGCATCTGACACTGAATTAGGGTTGCCTTGCTCTACCATGGCCCGCAATACCGGGAATGCCCGTAGGGCGCATCTCATAGTGTGCAGCGGCACCTCCGTGGCATAGAGAGTGGCACGTTCCATAGCCTCGGCACGTGCCGCCTTTTCTTCAGCCGTCGCTTTCGGCATTGAGAACACGGCCATTATTCCGTTGAACGCTGCGGTATCCTCGTCAACGAGATGAATCAGCTCCGTCATTATGGCGTGTCCTTCTTCCGCATATCGTGCGAAATAATCCCAGCGGTCGTCCCAACCCGGCTTGTGTGCAGACAAGTTCGCCACCATCGTGCCTAATGCCGCCCCGAGCGCACCCATATAAGCGGAAACGGAGCCACCGCCGGGCGCCGGCGATTCGCTTGCCGTCTCTTCGGCAAATCCGTCGCATGTCATATCGACAAGCCTCTTGGACTTGTCGGCTATCATATATTCAATCACTTTTTCCTCAGGATTGAACGGGCGCAGGTCGTCGAGCCCCATCGACTTCACAGCGATTTTCATTATCTCGCTTTCCGCGATTCCAGCCGAGCGGTTCTGCTTCTGCAGATAGTATTTTCCGGCATCAATCAATACTCTTTTGGGAACCATTCCCACTATTTCCGTTCCAGTCACCCGTATGCCACGTGCGGCAGCTCTGGCGCATACCTCTTCGAATGCCACGTGCAGCGGAGTGGCGTTGATATCGGTGATGTTCATTGAAACTTGTGCGATGCCGTATTCCGCAATATACCATCCGATTGCTTTCGTGCCTTTAAGAGAGCCAGGAATCATCACTTCCTTGCCGTTTTCGTCGAGTACCTTCTTTCCGGTAATGGGATTGCCTTCTCTTTTCACTCGTCCGCGTTCCCTCACGTCGAATGCAATTGCGTTTGCACGACGGGTGGAGGTGGTGTTGAGGTTGAAGTTGACGGCAAGCAGGAAGTCGCGCGCACCAATCACCGACGCTCCGCTTTTAGCCACAGTCTCCGTAAATTCTGACGGACCGAAATCGGGCTTCATTGACGGATTGGCCAGCTTGTTCTGGAGTCCTTCGTATTCGCCTTCCCTTACGACGGCAAGATTGCGCCGCTCCGGAGAGAATGCGGCAGATTCATAGCAATAAACAGGGATTTCCAGCTCTTCCCCCACGCGCTTAGCGAGTTGGCGGGCATATTCCACAGTCTCTTCCATCGTAATACCTGCCACGGGAACAAGCGGGCATACATCTGTGGCTCCCATGCGCGGGTGCTCGCCGTGATGCTGCCGCATGTCGATAAGCTCCTTTGCCTTCCCGATGGCTTTGAAAGCGGCCTCGCATACCGGCTCAGGCTCGCCGATGAACGTCACTACGGTGCGGTTGGTAGCTGCTCCCGGGTCAACGTCGAGCAGGGTGACTCCCTCCACAGATTTTATTTCGTCCGTAATCTGGTTGATTACCGCCATGTCGCGTCCTTCGCTGAAATTAGGTACGCATTCTATAAGTTTCTTCATATTATGTGGTATGTTTGTTTTACAGAAAAAGCGGCTTACGGGATGCATCCGTTAGCCGCTTACAAAGTTATGGTTTTGTTCGTTTCTTACAAACAAAAATATGCTGATTTGTGAGATAAGTCAGTTTTGAACTGCTTTTTTGTTTTTCTCTTTTGCCTTCTTTTCTGATTATAAGAATTTCAGTCGGGCAGAGGTCTTTGTCACTTCCAATTCCACTTCAGCCCCTTCAATCATCGGAAGGTTGCGGTCAACGTGCCCGATGGGGAATCCGTAGGCTACAGGAATTTTGTAATCACGTACCATATCGGCGACCATATCATACATAGTGGAATATTCCAGATTGGCTTTCCAATCGGTGAATTGCCCTATAATCAGACCTTTCGCGCGTTCCAGCGCTCCGTTGAGCCGCAACGTGTAGAGCATTCTCTCGATTTTATAAATCGGTTCAGCCACATCCTCTATGAATATTATGTCGCCGCCTTTCAGAAGGTCGAAAGGCGTTGATACAAGACCTGACAGCACGGCGAGGTTTCCGCCAGACAAAGTCCCTTTCACGAATCCTTCGTGGTTGTGGCTGTCGCCGTCGATGATGTATTCAGGCTTTCCGCCGGTAAGAATGTCGAGAATCCGTAGGCTGCTTTCGCTGTCGGGCTGCTCGGCAAGGCATTTGCACATCGAAGCGTGCAGACTTGCCACTCCGGCACGGAATGATGCGGCGTGGAGCACGGATACGTCGCTGAATCCAATCATCCATTTTGGGTCGGCTTGCCACATATCGGCTTCCATATGCTGGAGCATATGCACGGCTCCATATCCTCCACGGCTGCAAAGTATCGCCCTGACGGACTTGTCGGCAAGGGCTTTCTGCAAATCGCCGAGGCGTTGTCCGAGCGTTCCGCTGTAGGAGCCGCATTCTCCTTTGCAGAATTCGCTTTGTACGGGTTTGAACCCCCATGACTCTATCGTGCGACAAGCACCGTCGATGAGTTTTCCGTCAATTTTGCTCGCAGGGGATATTATGGCTATCGAGTCGCCTTTTCTTAATTGTTCGGGAAATATCATAATCAGTTGACTTGTACTTTTATGCCTTTTTCTCTGAAACGGGTTGCAATCTTTTCCAGCTCGTCGCGTTCCACTTTCTGAAGATTCGATTCAGGTGTCGGTCGGTCGATAGAATAGAGCATTACTTCCGCAGGGCGTATCTCCAGATATGCGGAAAGCAGAGCCTCTATTTCTTCTTCTGTAGTGTTGTCGATTGTCTCTCCGTCGTGTTTGCCGCGCAGCATCATTGTCTGTATGATGCATTGCCCTGAAAATCGTTTTAATTGCTCAATCAGCTTTTTTGCGCAAAAGTCCGGGTTTGCCGGTCGGTCGATGCGCCTTATAGTCGAGTCGATTGCCGAATCGAGCTTCAGGATGTTGTTATCCACTTTTTTTAGGGCTTCTGCCACATCTTCTCTGCCAATCATAGTGGAATTCGACAGTACGCTGATTTTCACTTCGGGATAATATTTGTCGCGCAAGGCTATTACATCGTCAACCACAGCTCCAAATTCAGGATGCAGGGTAGGCTCGCCGTTTCCGGAGAATGTTATGACATCCAATCCATGTCCGGCGGCTTTCATTGCCGACAGCTTCTTTTCGAGCGTATCCTTTACTTCTTCACGGCTGCTTATTCCGGCGTGTCCCGCACCTTGGTCGTTGTAGCCGGCTTCGCAGTACAGGCAATCGAACGAGCATATCTTGCCGTCGTTTGGCATCAGGTTGATTCCGAGCGAAGTGCCGAGCCTGCGGCTATGTATCGGACCGAAAACCGTTTCGTGAAATAAAATAGTAACCATTTTTTCCATTGATGAGGCAAAATTACCATCATTTCCGCAATTGGCAAAATCATTGCTTTGCTTCTGCACTCGCCTTCGCGTATCTTTGGATAAGATAGGATGCGGCTCGGCATAATCAAATTTGAAAACTTTGTTTTCATTTGCTTCTGCACTCGCCTTTCGTTATCTTTG
>JADIMC010000038.1 GCA_017694955.1 Candidatus Limisoma faecipullorum | reverse complement strand
CCGAACGGGAAAGCCGGACCGTCGCCCGCGTCGAGATAATAGCTCGTGCAGCCTGTCGATGTCTGTGACGCCTCCAGCGGTATGTCGTCGATAAGAACCATCCCGCTTGCCGGACGACCCGTATTCTTATGGTTATAATAAAGCGGCTCCTGACCTACCATCTTAGGCAACGAGACAGGCAACTTGCCCGACGGTACCGAATTACCGGAAAGCAGATTGGCTATTGCCGGTCCTGCCATCGTGCCGCCGTGGAATGTGTATAACACTGCGTCGGCAAGACTTGCCTCGTAGGCAATCGTCATCGGGCGGCCGGTCATAATAACCAGCACCAACGGCTTGCCTGTGGCTTTCAACTCCTCTATCATCTTTGTCTGCGCTCCCGGCAGCGAGATGTCGGCGCGGCTGTGCGCCTCACCAGACAATACGGCTTCCTCTCCGGCAACCATCACCACCACATCGGCATTCTTTACGGCTTCGACAGCCTCTGCAATGCCCTGCTCGTTCTTGTCGCGGCTGTATTCCAATCCCGGAGCATAGACTACGGCATCCTTGCCGTACATTTCCGTCAACGCCTGCAACGGAGTGACGCAATGCTCTTTCTCAAGGTCGAAACACCATGTTCCTGCCTGATTATGCTTGTCGTCGGCCATCGGCCCAACCAAAGCTATCTTTTTAATCTGCTTAAACGGCAGCACACCGTTGTTTTTAAGCAATACCGCACCCTCTTCCACCGCCTTTACTGCGGCGGCAAGAGCTTCCTCCGTATAGAAATTGCGTGCGGTTGACATATCGACATAGGGATTGTCGAACAATCCGAGCCGGAACTTCAGACGCAGCACGTTGCGCACCATTTCATCGATAACCGACTCTTTTACTTTACCTTCCTCAACCAATTCTTTCAGATGGTTTACGTAGGCATAGCTTTCCATATCCATATCAACACCGGCAAGCGCTCCTTTCAGGGCTGCATCCTTCAAGTCCGCACAGAATCCGTGAGGAATCATCTGCTGTATCGACCCCCAGTCGCTCACCAAAAGACCGTCATATCCCCACTCATCGCGAAGAATAGTGCGGTTAAGATACGAATTTCCGGAAGAAGGCACGCCGTTGATATCGTTGAACGAGCACATGAACGTGGCCGAACCGGCTTTAACGGCAGCCTCAAAAGGCGGAAGATACACGTCGCGCAACAGCACTTCCGGTATCCACGTTGTATTGTAGTCCTTACCAGCCTCGGCAGCCCCATAGCAAGCAAAATGCTTCGTGCATGCGGCCATCGTGCCGGGTTGTGAAAGGTCGTCGGTCTGATAACCCTTCACCATTGCCACACCCAAAACGGAAGAAAGATACGTGTCCTCGCCGAACGATTCGGCAATACGGCCCCAACGGGCGTCGCGCGACACATCGACCATCGGAGAGAAAGTCCAGCGCACGCCTACCGAAGAAGCCTCCTCGGCAGCAATGCGGGCACCTTGTTCCACCAGCGCAGGATTCCACGTCGCAGCCTGTCCCAGCGGTATGGGGAATATAGTCTTGAATCCGTGAATCACGTCGCGGGCGAATACCAACGGTATGCCAAGACGCGAATTTTCCACAGCCTCTTTCTGCAATTTATTGACAATCTCAGGATCCACCTCGTTGAGAATGGAGCCAACAGCACCACCTTTCACTGCATTGACCATAGCATCGGAATAGCCGGTACCCGTCTGCTGGTTCAACTGTCCGATTTTCTCCTCAAGCGTCATTTTCTGCAAAAGAGCGTCGATTTTCTTCTCCATCTCAGCCTTTTTTGCCGGAGCCGCCACACTGCCGAAAGCAACGGCGGCACATAACAGCATTCCTGCCAATCTCTTCATAAGCATATTCATTTATTGAGCGACAGTTCCGAACCGTCAACCATTTTATTTTGATAGACTCTCACGTAATCCACAAGCATTTCAGCGCTACCGCTTTCCGGCAAAGCCGTTATACCGTCGGCAGAGTGTATTCCCGGGAAATTACCGCCAACCGCAAGATTGAAAAGGATGAAATTATCCTTATGGAAATATTCCCCGACATTACCTTCGCAATCCGCTGAAATATCAACCGACAGATATGGCGATTCGCCTCCGTCAACATACATTTCAATTTTCTCACGTGTCCAAAGCAAAGTGAACGTATGATACTCGCCATCCTGGAGGCTATAGCTGCAGGTACGGTCACCCACAGTCTGCTGATGCCTTTCGGGCGATACGCCCCAATGCAATGCGCCATTGAACAGACGGTCCTGCTCATTTTGCTTGATTCCGTTGGCATGTCCCATCTCAAGGATGTCGGTCTCGCCGCATACCGGCCAGCCTTTCTCCTTTATGTCGTCGCCCATCATCCAGAATGCCGGCCACAAGCCGTCGGCTGTCTGCGGGAATTTTATCCGGGCCTCAACGATGCCATAGGTAAAGCCGACCTTTCCAAGCGTATTGACTCTTCCGGATGTGAAATTCCTGCCCTCATAATCCTGACGCCGCGCAGTGAGCACAAGATTGCCGTCGCGTACATCCACATTCGCCTTGTCGTCGATATAGTATTGCAACTCAGCGTTGCCGCATCCGCTGCCGTTGACCTCGACATTCCAATAGTCGCGGTTGAGCGAAGTGCCGTCGAAATCATCCTCCCATACAATCTCATAACCAGTCTTGTCGGGACAAGCGGCATATGCCGCCGTGCCGAATGCCAGACACGGCGACAACAGCAACACTGTTCTTATATGAATTGGGAACCTCATAAAACAAGAAAATTAACGAACGACAATCTTACAAGTAGCCTGACGGCCGTCAGCCGTGGCCTTCACGATATACATACCTGCTGCAAGCCCGTCAACAGAAAGCTGCTCGCCATGGACGGAAGCCACAAGCATACCCGATGCGTTGTAAATCCGGATATCTCCGGCTTCAGGCAATGAAACGACATCTGCGGCATAGCTGATTTTCAAATCATCGGCAACAATGCCGGCAACACCGCCTTGCCCCATATCGCCCGGGTCGGCGAAATCAGTTGTCTCGTCAGGTGTGCCTTTCTGATAAATCTTCACATAGTTCACATACATGCTCTGCTGATAGTTATTATCGGCATTAAGGGCTGTGATACCGTTAATGTCCCAGATGCCCGGAAAATTTCCGCCTACCGCAAGGTTGAACAATATGAAATTCTCCTTATGGAAATAATATCCCGGATGCGTCTGGTCGGTAGTTGTTTCCGGGATGGTCATCTCGTAGTACGGTCCCATTTCAGGATGCGTGTCCATATCAACATACATGGATATTTTGTCTTGATCCCAAATGCAGGTATAAATGTGGAATTCACCGTCCTGCAAGCTGTAGCTGTTAGTGCGGTCGCGCGAATATTGACGATGGTCGTTCCACGCTGTTCCCCAATGGCAGGCTCCATTAAAGAAACGGTCTTGCGTGCCATTCTTAATGCCATTCTGATGTCCGAACTCCATAATGTCGGTTTCGCCACAACGCGGCCATCCCACTTGGTCGAAATCGTTGCCCATCATCCAAAACGCAGGCCACAAGCCGTTGGCAGTCTGCGGCAGTTTTATGGCAGCCTCTATTTTTCCGTGTTTGAAAGCAATTTTGTTCTTAGTGGTTATACGTCCCGATGTGCATTGCTTGCCGTTGTACACTTCTTTCTTTGCAGTGAGGATAAGGCAGCCGTTGCCCTCGCCGTCGTCGCCGACACGCACATTGTCCAAACGCGCGGTGTAGTACTGCAGCTCTGCGTTGCCGCCGCCGTCGCCGTTCACCTCTATATTCCAACGGTCGAGATTAAGCGACTCCCCGTCGAACAAATCCTGCCATACCAATTTATAACCGTCGGTTTCTCCTGTACCGTTTTGCGGTTCTGCCGCCATTGCCGGCAAAGCCATCGCCATCAAGGCCGATGCAATCAATCCAGTAGTTTTCATATCATCAAGTTTTTATATTTTCCAATAATTGCAGCTTTGCTGCAAGATCATAGGTTATGGGTTATAGGTCAGACTTCATAACTTACGGCGACAGCCGCAATAACCTCTAACCTGTGGCGGTAGCCACAATAACCCTTAATCTTGCCGCCTGACGGCGGCAACTTTTCCGTTTCATCGCAGGGAAACGGCACCTGTATTTCTTAAAAAGGAGACGGACGGCATACGTCCGTCCCCGGTCATTAGTTGTCTGTAAAATCAAAACCCGATTAACGGATAACCACTTTCTTTACTGCATTGCCAGCCTTAACCACATAGAGACCCGGAGTAAGATCCTCAACGCCTACAATTGTAGATTCCGAGCTCTTTACAAGCTGACCTGACACATTGTAAACATCGATACCTTCCTGACCGCCAAGCACGCTGATAGTCTTAGCAGAAACAACGATTTGAGCCTCGTCAGCAGCAACATCCTCTACACCGCCTTGTGCTTTCGGACCATAAAGATAAATGGCATCCATAGAGAATGTAGTACCAGCCACACCACCTGCAAGCACAGAAATGATATTACCATAGAAGCCGCCTGGAAGATAAGCGAAAGAAGGGAAGAGCTTCTTCAAATCGCCAAGAGTGAGATCTATGGCTTTCCAGTCGCCACCTTCACGGTCGAAATCGCCGACAAGAGGATAAGAAACGCCATTATCAACAAAAGCAGAGCTTCCTACAGAAATCTTTGCAGGTGTCCATTTCATACCATACTCAGAATTTGTTCCGTCACCGAATATCACAGCGATAGCAGCAGGTGCATTGCCTTCCGGACGAACAGCCATATGGAAATGCGTTTCATCAGATATATGACCAAGATCGATCGGAGCAACCTCATCTACAGCAAGACCAAGACCGCTCCATCCTACAGTACCAACTTGGAAACAAGAGAAACCGTCTGTCTGGAAATCAACACCAACCTGGTTAGAAGGAGTTCCGGCAACCATTGTGCCATCCCAAATGTACATATGACGGGTAGTCTCGTCAACCGTGTAAAGATTTACAGTCTTGCCTTCCTGCTGCAAAGTTGTAACAGAAGCGTTGTCAAGCATGAATACATCGAAAATCTCGCCGTTGTTGATTGTCTGATTCAACGACGGATCTACCAACTGTGCGTTCATCGCACCCATACCACAGACTGCCATAGCAGCCAAAAGAGTCATTTTTTTCATAATTGTGTAAAATTTTAATTAGTTAGTTTGTTGTTTTTTATTTAAGGGTGCAGACAGACGCTTGCCCGTCTGCACACCTGATATTCATTTAATGGCAGCTAAGCTGCCGGTTATTGGTTATGGGTTACTGGTTAACCTCATAACCTTCCACGCCAGTGGCGATAACCTATAACCTGCGGCGAAAGCCGCAATAACCCGTAACCTTGCTGCCGTCAGGCAGCAACTCTATTAGTATCCCGGATTCTGTTCCATCGGGTTAAGGTTGATTTCCTCAGCCGGAATCGGGAACAGCTCATTCTTGCCTTCGATGAACGATGCCATTTCTGCGCGCGCCTCGGCAGATTCGTGCGAGCCATAGGAGCCTTTATCCTTGTCCATCACATCATAGACTATGCCCCAACGGCAGAGATCGAACCAGCGGTGACCCTCCATAGCAAGCTCCACACGGCGCTCGTGGCAGATGGCACGAAGCAAGTCGCTGCCATCACCATCGGCAGGCATTTCCCAGTCGGACTGCACCTGATAGCTGCCATAAGCAGGCATGCCTACACGGCTACGCACATTGTTGAGCATTGCGGTGGCCGTTCCGGTGTCACTTTGATGCACGGCAGCCTCGGCATACATCAGCATCACGTCCGACAGGCGTATCAACCGGTAATTAAGCGGCGAGCGTGTTGCGTGAGTCAGTATGTAATAAGCTCCGTTCTCATAGAAAGCGGTCTTAAAATTGCTATAGTAGCTTCCGAGATAAGTGTATTCCGGGTTAGAAGCAATCTCTTCCGCAGTCGGTGCATAAATTGTCCAGTCGCGGCGTGGGTCGCCTTGCTCAAACTCGTCATACAAATCCTGCGTCGGGTGATTGAATCCCCATCCCTCTACACCTTGCAAAGAAAGCGCACGGCTACGGGTAAGAACAGTGGTGAACGTACCGCGCGTAAAGCCGAAGCCCTCGCCATAGTCGCTCGTAGGATCCTCCATATACTGTATCTCGAACACGGATTCCGGACCGTTCTCACCGGCAAGCGTGAAATTGTCGGGATAGTTCAGACAGAGGCTGTACTCGCCGGTATTGTATTGCTGCTCCATAAATGTCTTGCCCCATTTGTAGGCATTTTCATAATCGTGCATATAGAGATACACCTTAAGAAGCATTGCCTGTGCAGCACCCTTGGTGACACGACCGAGGTCCTCGTCGGCGTACTTGCTCTTGTTCCACAAAAGCGGCTCGGCAATCAGAAGGTCGTCGATAATCTTCTGATATACCTCATCGGCAGTGGCACGAGGCTGCTGCCATTCATTAGAGCTGTCAATAACGAAATCCACATAAGGAACACCTCCGAAAATTCTCACCAGACGGAAATAATAGTACGCGCGCATAAAATGCACCTCACCGAGCAGGCAGTCCTTCCGCTCCTGCGTCATAGTCTCGTCAGGCTCGACGGCAGGCACTTGCTGCAACGCAAGGTTGCAACGCGCGATGCCCTGATACTGCGCACGATAGAAATCGAGCAGCAGACCGTTGTTGGGATTGGTCTTGAAATTCTCGATGTCGTATGCGTCAGCCATATCAGTGGTATTCTGACCGCCTTTCAAAGCGTCGTCGGAAGCCACATCACCGATAAACCATTCGGGGAAATAAGTGGTGTTATACTCCCAGGCCAACGGAGTGTAGCAAGCATTGGCCGTCTGTATGGCCGTCGTTCCTGAAGTGAAGAAATCGTTGAGGTTGGTAGTACCCGGAGCTTCTTCCTTCAGCCAGTCGTTACATGATGTAGCGGCAGAAAGCAATGCCACACCGCTCAACACTGTCAATAAATATCTTGTTTTCATCATTTGCTGAACTTTAAAAGATTAGAACGTTATGTTTGCACCCAAAATGAACGAACGTGCCTGTGGATAGTTACCATAGTCGATGCTGCCTCCTACCTCAGGGTCGAATCCCGTATATTTGGTAGCTGTCAACAAATTAGCACCCTGCAAATAGATACGGCAATTCTGCAATCCCACTTTCTTGATTTTATCAGCAGGGATGGTATAGCCAATCTGCATGTTCTTCAAGCGGAAATAAGAGCCGTTTTCCAAGAAACGGTCGGAAACATAGTAGTTCACCGAGTTGCGCGGGTTAGGAATTGTGCCCTCCGTGTAATCAGAACGCCAAGCGTCCTTCATCACAGGGCTAAGTATCGAGTTCGAGCCATTTCCTTCCAAACGGTGGCGCATCTGATTGTAAATCTTGTTGCCTGCAACG
>JADIMC010000037.1 GCA_017694955.1 Candidatus Limisoma faecipullorum | reverse complement strand
GGAGATTGGCATGGCGATTTTTGCAAGGTGGCTGTCGGAGGTAAGATCAAGGACGATGTACTGACCGGTGCAAAATACGGATTTATCGACAAGAGTGGAGCTGAGACAATCAAACCGGAATACGATATGATTGTCCAGTTCTCCGGCTCAGTGGCATTGGTTAAGAAAAAAGATAAATACGGATATATCGACACAGAGTGCCGGTTTGTCATCCCTTGCGAATTCGACGGAATCGGTTCGCCCAACGAGCGCGGATGGATATGGGTGAATAAAGGCGGCAAATACAATCAAAGTTCGCAAAAAGATATGCCGATGCCCGGCAAGCGGTTCAACTACGGAGGCAAATACGGTGTTTACAACACCCAAGGCACAGCTATCATACCGTGCGAATACGCCGCGGTAGGAATGTTCCTCACCGACAGCATCGTGAAAGAGCGCAACCTGATGCTGTGCGGCGGCAATCCTTATTCTGAGGACTTTTCCGTGCGGCTTGTGGAGAAATATTTTGAGGACACAGAACTGAAGGGCAACACTTACCGCGAGAAGCTGTACGTGAAGATATGCTCTTACGAGATGATGAGTTGCCGCGACAATGCTTATACGCGCGACCTCTATCGTTCTCCGGCGTTGGGATGCAACAAAAGACATTCGGGAATATCGCGGACATCGGAGTGGAGCGCGGCCAACACCGACTACCCGCTGTTCAGCAAGCTCCCTTCATTGTCGTTGAACGATGTTAGTTGGGCTTACGCTTGGGTAAGCGGCAACTACGACGGCTCTTATCCGGGCATAATCAACCTTACCGATGGCACTGTCGTGATAGAGCCGGGTAGATATGAGATGGTAGGCGAGCCTAACGATTTCCTCGCTTTCGTAGCCAACGGCGTAGGCACTTCAAACATGACTATGAACTGGTACGATCTGTCGCTGAAAAAAGAGGTTATGCCGGAAAGTGTGACTTTCGACGCCACTCTCGATGTGGACAAGTATGCGTTCATGCTGTCGAATTTCTGCGACGGCGTAGCTGAAATCAGGCAATACGGCAACAGCCGCCTTGTAAACTCCACACTTGCGCAGCCGCTGAAACTGATGTACGACTATATTTCGGACGTATACGACAGAAATCTTGTCATTGTGGAACAGCTCGGTATGTGCGGCATGCTAAGGCTCGACAACCACAGAATCAGCTCGGAGGAGGTCGTGCCGGCCATATATCAGAAGCTATATCCACCAACCGACAGTCTGATGCTCGCCTCCAAGGACGGCAAGTATGGCTACCTTACGATGGATGGGGAGGAAGCCATCCCTTTCGTATACGACAAAGCTTTTCAATTCAAGCATGGAGCAGCCGCGGTCAGCCAAAACGGCAACTTCGGTCTGATTGACCGATGGAACGGCATAATAGTGCCTATGCAATGGCGCAGAGTTATGGACAAGGACCGTGATAACGCGCGCTATGTGTGGGTCGCACAGCAATCTGACTCCACTTTCTATGCCTACGACATTGTTGCAAGGCAGGTGCTTGGCGGAGGATATAAGCAGGTGTATTCTTACTTCGATGACAACGGCGTGGCATACGCCACAAAGCCGGCCGAGTTTTATGCGCTTGACGGAAACGGCTCTGTAGTGAAGCGGCAGATGGAGGCATTAGGATGCGTAACGCCCGAAGGCGAAGTCATTCTGCCGTTCGCTTTCCCGACTCTCGACGCGGCAAAGCAAGCATACTCTGAGATGAAAGCTGCCGGTAAAGACAAGATAGACGGCACAGACGGGCTGAGGCTTGCAATTTATGCGACAGATGTGCGCAACAAGTTCAAGATTACCGACATTGTGCCGGAAGAGTTGTGGGATTATTAATTAATGGGGGAGCATGTTATGAATAGACCATATAAAAATATAATCACGACGGCATTGCTGATTTTTGCGCTCGCGCAGGGAATCTCGGCAAAAGAACTCGACAGTGAGGCTATGGACTATCGCCGCAGTTCCATATACAGCATACTTGTCACTGATACCGAGCAAAAATTCAGTAAAGAAATACAAGAGGAATTTCTGAAAATACCTGTTCCTGACAAGTACAACGATATGAACCTGAGTGTGCGTGTGCTCGGCACCAATGCTGGAATAGCATCGGCCAACGCCCTGTCGACCTCGCATCTGCTTGGCGGTGACAAGTTGGCAATGGCTGTTGAAAAAGCTGTAGGCGGAGGGTTGAATGGGCATATCCTTAATTTTTTGGAAACAAACAAGGTTGGCGGACGCTTGGTGGCGAAATGGTTCAATCGCGATTTCTGTACCGGACGGTGCGACATGGAGCGTGTGAAGGCCTGGGGTCTTTACAACGCTTCGGAATTCGACAAGGAGTTGGCGGCGAAATCCGCACGAGGAATGGCTATGCTTGAGGACGCCGGTGAAGACTTGATAGGCAATACGTTTGTGCTTGTCAACGAAATAAATTATATCGACAAAAGCGAGAGAAGCAAAAATTGGGGAGCTGCCCTCTCGGTACTTGGAAGTATAGCTGAAGCTTATACCGGTATAGATTACCTCAGTGAGGCGGGAACACTTACCGGAGCGATGATTACGACAATCAAAGGTTTCCGTGTTAAAATCCGCACCCGTCTTTATCAGTTGGAATGGAATGACTCGACAGCAATGGATTTCTACCGGAATTATTATCAGGCTTACGACGATGAGGCCGGTGCGGGAAAATTTGATGCCGCCAAAGGAAAATACACGTTGAAATACATAGGCGATGTGACTTCTTCCGGACAAAAATCCTCGTTTCTCGGCATTAGCGAGGAGCGTCCTGACTTGATGATACGCAAGGCCTGCCAGCGCGCGCTCGACGAGAATGTTGCCGACTTGCAGAAGAAGTACGAGCAATTCAAGATAAAGGCTCCGATTGTGAGTGTAGAACCGGATATAAAGGTGCAGATAGGCTTAAAGGAAGGAATTTCGGAAGATTCGAAATTCGAGGTGCTTGAGGCTCAGGAAAAAGACGGACGTGTCGTCTATAAGCGTGTCGGCACAGTGCGTCCTGTCAAAGGCAAGATTTGGGACAACCGCTTTATGGCCATGGAAGAGCAAGCCTATGGCGCTGATTTCGGAGCGACAACGTTCAAGAAAGAGAGCGGCGGCGACTTCTATCC
>JADIMC010000004.1 GCA_017694955.1 Candidatus Limisoma faecipullorum | reverse complement strand
TGATGAATACGACAGAATAATAGAACTTACTACGGAATGATTATGAGAAAAAGAAATATCATCGTGGCGGCCGTGCTGCTGCTTGCCGCTCCGGCATTTGCCGCAGGAACGTATATGGACGAGGTCCGTTCGGATTTGGCACAGAAACGCGAGGCATTGCCGACAGGCAAACTGTTCTCTATATTTGACGACAAGAGCCTGACTGAGCAGGAGAGTGACGCTCTCGCTTTTCTCTATGCCTATATGCCGGTTGGCGACATTACCGACTATTCCGGCGATTTCTATTTAGAAAATGTGCGCAGCTCGTTGGCTACACGTGGCGAGACGGTTTGGGGCAGGACGATTCCCGACGATATTTTCCGCCACTTCGTGCTGCCGGTGCGTGTCAACAACGAGAATCTCGACCGCTCGCGCATAGTGTTCCACGACGAGCTGATGCCGCGGTTGAAAGGCTTGTCGATGTACGACGCAGTATTGGAGGTGAACCACTGGTGTCACGAGAAGGCCAACTATCAGCCGTCGGACGCACGGACAAGCTCGCCGCTTGCCACTGTAAGTACTGCATACGGTCGTTGCGGCGAGGAATCGACGTTTCTTGTCGCCGCTCTCCGTTCCGTGGGCATACCGGCGCGTCAGGTCTATACTCCGCGTTGGGCGCATACCGACGACAACCATGCGTGGGTTGAGGCGTGGGTTGACGGACGCTGGCATTTTCTTGGCGCATGCGAGCCTGAGCCGGTGTTGGATCTTGGCTGGTTCAATGCCCCGGCAAGCCGCGGGATGCTGATGCATACCAAGGTGTTCGGACGCTACGAAGGACCGGAAGAAGTGATGCGCACTACTGCAAATTATACGGAAATCAACGTAATCGACAATTATGCGCAGAATGCGCGTGCCACGGTATCTGTCGTTGATGGCAGAGGCAATCCTGTAGAAGGTGCGCGTGTGGAGTTCAAACTGTATAATTACGCCGAGTTCTACACCGTGTCGGCGCAGACTACCGGTAAGGACGGCAAGGCTTCGCTGTCAGCCGGATTGGGAGATATGGTTGTGCTGGCGGTGAAGGACGGACGTTTCGGGCTGAAGAAAGTGTCGTTCGGTAAGGATAAGGAAATTGTCTTGAATCTGGAGCATAGGATAGGCGAGGAGTTGTCGTTTCCTATTGACATTGTTCCACCGTCGGAGCGAGCCAATTTGCCGGAAGTCACGGCTGAGCAGCGTGCGGAGAACGACCGTCGTTTCAATCTGGAGGACTCCATTCGCAACGCTTATATAGCCACTTTCCCGAACAATTCGGTGATTGCGGAGTTTGCCGGTGCCAACGGATATGAATATGCGGATGTGGAGAATTATGTCAAGGCTTCGCGCGGAAATTACGGGCAGATAATGTCGTTTCTTTCCGAAGCCGCCGGAAAAGGCAAGCGCGGCAGGGCGGTGCAACTGCTTTCCACTTTGTCGGAGAAGGATTTGCGCGATGCGCAGAAAATTGTGCTCGACGACCATCTTTATAACACTCCCGACGATGCCGATGCTGCCACGGTGCTTGCGCCGCGCATAGCCGACGAGATGCTCACGCCTTACCGGCTGTTCTTGCAGGATGTGTTCGACGGAGATGCTGCCGCTTTCCGTGCCGACCCCGCGCGGCTTGTGGAATGGTGTCGCGAGAACATAGTGCTGTGCGACGAACTTTGCACTGTTTCTACAACCATTTCTCCGGAGGGTGTGTTGCGCAGTCTTCGTGCTGACCGCCTGTCGCGCGACATTTTCTTTGTCGCCGCCGCGCGTTCGTTAGGCATACCGACGAGAATCGACCGAGTGACAGGCGATGTGCTGTACCAAAAGGACGGCAAGGAGATTGCCGTGGATTTCGATGGCGGCAGCAATGAGGAGATAAGGACAGGCAGTCTGAAATTGGATTACGCACCGATACAGCGTCTGGATGACCCGGAATATTTCCGTCATTTCACACTGTCGAAGTTCGACGGTCAGTCGTTCAGTCTGCTCAATTATCCTGATTTCGAGAAGTGGAGCATATTGTTCCGTCATCCTTCGACGATAGCTTCCGGTTATTATATGATGGTTTCCGGTACGCGTCTTGCCAGTGGCAAGGTTTTGGCAAAAGTGTCGTTCTTCACAGTGGCGGATGATGCGCTTACCAATGCCGCTCTTGTGATGCGCGATGACCGCGAGGACATCAGGGTGATTGGCAGTTTCAATTCGGAGTCGAAGTTCACGGAGGCTGTCAGTGGCAAGGAAACTTCTGTATTGCTGACTACCGGAAGAGGATACTTTGCCGTAGGAGTGCTTGCTGTGGGTCAGGAGCCTACCGACCACGCATTGAAGGACATTGCGGCAAAGGCCGCTGAATTGGAGAGATGGGGCAGGAAAATCATCCTGCTGTTCCCCGACAGGGAGTCTTACGACAAATATATGTCGGCACCGGTTTCCGGATTGCCGGGTAACGTGGTGTTCGGCATTGACAATGGCGGCAATATCCGCAATCAGATACTGTCGGAAATGAAGTTGCCGGCGGTAACGCAGATGCCGGTATTCATTGTGGCCGACACGTTCAACCGTGTGGTGTTCGAGTCGCACGGTTATACAATCGGTCTCGGCGAACAGCTTCTGAAGACGATTCACGGTTTGTAATAAGTTTTTCGCATAAAAGGATGCGGTCAGCCACAAATGGCTGACCGCATTCTTTTATGCGAAGTGGATTGTCAATGGATTATGATTTTATATGCAACGCCGTTGGCTTGGATGATATATACACCATCAGGTAGCGCTGACATATCGACATTTGCCACGGTTGTGTCAAATTTTTGCGCAATCACGCGGTCGCCGTTAATGTTATATGCCAGAACTTTTCCTATTTTTCCCGGCGATTCCAGTTTTACGGTTTTATCGTGGATTGTGATACGTAAATCACTGTTGACGTTTGCAATGCCGGAATACAAAGATATGCTGACAGGTATTGCTGCAGTGATTAGTCCGCTGCTTGCCTGCACTTCGTAATCGCCCACAATCAGTCCTTGATAATCGCCATTGTCGGAAATCGGTCCTCCGCCAGTTGCCGTCCAGCGTACGGGTGCGTCGCCGAGTGTGTTACCGTCGCAATCGGTTACTGTGGCTGTGAATGTATGATTTTCACCGACTGTCAATGCCACAGGCGTTTCGTCTATTGAAATGTTGCACGGCTCGGCTGCTGACATTTTTCGTCCGAACAGTTGCCATTCATATACGGAATAGTCCCATTGTGTGGCTTTCCGTTTGCATAGCAGGCGTACATAACGGCAAACGCAGTCTATTCCGAACCCGTCGGTGCGGTTTGCTCCTGTGTCACCATATCCGGAAGCAGAATATACGGTAGTCCAGTTTTCGCTGTCGCCAGAGACAAGAATGTCGTAATCGGCAGCCGCGGCGCGTTCCCAAAGGATGGAGGAGCGCATCAGGTGGTAGTAGCCTTGCAAGTCGATTGTCAGCGAGGCTTCATCTCCTGAGCCTATCCAGCGTGACCCCTCGTTCCCGTCGTTGGCCGCAGATGCGGAGTTTCCATTGCCGCTGTCGGATATTGGTTTGTCCAATGCTACATTATCCAATTCACCTACGACTTTTATCGTAGCGGTAGCTTGTAGTCCTTTATATGTGGCATTTATTACATAATCACCTTCAGCTGTCGCTGTAAATAATCCTTTACCGTCGATTCCGTTGCCATTCCATATGCAATTTTCGGCAATGGCATTGTTGCCGAATTGGTCGATTGCTACAGCTTCTAGTTGTAATGTCGTCCCTGCTTCTATTTCAGCTTCTGTCGGGTTAACTATGAACATGGAAATTATTCTTTCGGGGAATATTCGTGCGGTTACTGCGTCCGAGAGCCTGTCATAAGTAGCGGTAATGGTACATTCACCTTCTTTCAGAGGGGCTAATATGCCGTCTGCACTTATTTCTGCACGGTCATTGCTGGTGGTCCATTCTATAGGATATTGTGGCTCATAGTCAAGACCATACTGATCGGTTATTGTTGCCTCCATTTTTACGGTTTCGTCTATGTAAGCTGCGAATCCATCACTGTTGGCGATTTTGATGGCTGAAGGTTGCGGATTTTCGTATTTTGCCGTTCCGTAAACTTCGACTTCATCAAGGCAGGAACCATAGATGCTTGAGCGTGTCATACAGTAGATTCTTACATAGCGTCCGGCAATTTTGTCAAAAATATGTACACGTTCACCACCGGTAGAGCCGGAAACATTATCCACTACTGTCCAGTTGTCATCGTCAATGGATGTTTCAACACGGTAACCGGTGGAATAAGCTGCTGCGTTCCAGTGAAGTACAATTTCGTTAAGCACGTATGTATCGCCAAGGTCGATTACTAAATACTGGTTGTCGTTGAAGCTGCTTCCCCAACGGGTTGACAAGTCGCCGTCGTTGGCAAATTCAGGCAGTGTGCCGTCGTTTTCGTAGCTTGAGGCATAGACATCTTTTCCGAGTGCGAGATTTGTTTCCGAGAATTCATTCACGCTCACAGTTGCCGTGGCGGAAATGTTTCCGTTGCTTGCCTGGATTGTGTATGTGCCGTTGCGCAATCCGGTGAATAGGTTTCCGTTGAGCATTTCGGGTGCAGTTTCACACGAGAGTGTGAATCCTTCGGTACTGCAAGGTGTGGAGAATTGATCGAGAGCTTCCAGCTCGAAACTGACGCTTTCTCCCCGTGCAATCTGTGTTGACGAGGGTGTGATTTCTACAGACCGTGGCTTGATGCTTTCCTCTATCACAAAATCGGCTGTTGCTGTTTTTCCGCCGGCTGTTGCCGTGACTGTCACATTGCCATATCCGGCAGGCGTGAATATCCCGTCGGCTGTTATTGTCCCGAATGAAGCGTCAACATCCCATTTCGGAGATACTTCAATCTCATTGCCGTGGCCGTCGTAGCCTTTAGCGGAAAGTTTTACAGCTTCACCTTCTTTCAGAAGATTTGAGGGGGCAACTATTTCTATTCCCATCAGCTGCGACTTGTCAGTGTCCGGATCTATACCGTGCGCCTCTATTTCGTAAATCGAATATCCATAGTCTGTTGCCCGGTCTTTGCAGTCGATTCTGACATACCGTGTGTCGCGGCGTATCTCTATCGTTTCTGTTCCGCCGTTCCCGTTTTCATCGGATATTTTTTCCCAATCGGTTCCGTTCGATGAGATTCTGACAGAGTAGAGTGTGGCGTATGCCGCTTCCCAATGTATGGTAATATCGTTGACATACACTGTCTTGCCTAGATCTACAGAAATCCATTCATCATCGGTTGCGCTACTGCTCCAGCGTGTCTGTAAGTCGCCGTCAGTTGCATATTCTTTCAGTAATCCGGCATTTTCTTCCGAACTTGCGCTTACAATCTTGTGCAGCGCAAGATTATCCATTTGCGGAGTGGCATAGAACGGTCTGGTATAGGTATTATTCCCTGCTTTAACCTTTACGGTATATATTCCTATTCCGTCAAGGTCGAAAATCGAATCGTTTTTTATCGTTTTGCCGTCTTTTTCTATCGACCATTCCTTCTCAAGCATTACAGGGTCTCCGTATTGGTCGGTTGCTGATAAGTTGAAAGTTATGGTTTCTCCTGCGATTATGTAGTCGATTGCTGGCGTTATTTCCGCTTCTTTTAAAATCGGTGCATCACCGATTCGCAGTTGTATCTCGTCCGACAAACCGGCATATGTCGCCTTGACGATGCACGATTCCGTTTTTTCGTTTCCTGCTGTGAATATACCGTCCGCAGAAATGTTTCCATAAGAGTCATTGACGCTCCATTCTGCGGCAGCTCCGTCGATGGTTGCACCATATTGGTCAGCGATGCAGGCTTTGAGTTTCAGCGTCTTTCCGGGCTCTATTGTTTTTACTATCGGTTTCTCTATTTTTATTGCTGTTGCTTCCGGTGCGGAGCTATATGCGGTGAGTTTTCCAGCCGGAGCTTTGAATGATGCTTCGGGTGTGCCGTTGCGATAGAATGTAACGGTGCGTTCCGTTGCTTCTGGATTGTAAACCACATATGTGTATTTCCCTTCGTCGTTGCAATATGCCGAAGAAGTCGGAATGTCGGCATTGAGCTCGAAATCGCGATCGCCGTATGTGCGGTGCGAATGTGTTATGTAATATGTTATTCCATTGGTGTCGGTGCTTCTTGCCACATTTGTTCCGGCATTCCACATCTCATCGAATATCCTTGCAGCCTCGTCAGGGTCGAACCGTTGCAGGTACGACAGTACTACGTTGCCTAATCCGGACTCTTTGCTTAACGCCGAGCCTGCAAAATCTGGGTCGGTTTCCCATCCGCCTATTTCTTTTCCTGCCCACATCTTTTCGTAGTCCCATTTTGCAAATTCGAGATTTTCACTCAGATAGTCCAGACATGGGGATATCGGCATCCATTGTATGGAGTGCATCCATACCGGGTCGCCCGAGAACCAAGTCCACCAGCCTATTCCGGCGGCGGTGAGATTGCTGTTGAAAGGATGTGAGTATAGGCTACGGTTGATGTTTTCCTTGTCACGGTCAAACCAGTATTCAGCCACTCCTTTCGATTCTGTGACCCATCCGAAGATACCGGCATCGCGCATTTGCTTGTCTCCAAGAGCAACGCCGAGCAGATACATTCCTCCCCATCCCTGCATTGCCTCTGACGTGGATTCCTGACCATTGCCGTTGCCTGTATTTCCCAAACCTCCGGCGTATGAATGTCCGGACCACGGCGAGAACGTGCGGAACAGCGGAAAACGCTTGTCAGCGCGGTCCCAATTTGCGTAGTCTTTGGCTATAAGTTTCAGCATCTCGCCGTATTTGGCGCGGAAGTCGCTGTCGACAAGCGCCAAAAGCGCACCGGCGTACGTGAAATATCCATAATGGAAATGATGGTCGTTGAAAGTGTCGCTGTCATAGCTTGTGTCATAGCCGACAAGCGCGCCCCAACGGTCATAGCGCGCAAAAAAATAAGATTGCTCACCGGGAGTATATGTGAGCCAATTTTCCATCACTTCACGCAACCGCGAGCGGCATTGTTCGAATAGTTCTTCTTCTCCCAGTTCTTTTGCGAAAGTCATATTCAATGCCATCTGGATAAGACCTTTTCCTCCCCAGTAGGTGTCGGCGCCGAAGCTGCCTTTGGCGGCGTAGTCGGTAATCATCTGTTTCATACGTTCACGGTCGTAAGGATTGGCAGCATACGGCATTTCTTTTGGTGCGGCAAACCATGGCAGAATGCCGCTGAAATGATACGATGTGGAAAATGTGTTGCCGGTAGCCATTTTCATCTTTCCGCGTGGTGTGGAGTAGGAGTATTCCGTGAATTGTATGTCGTTCTCGGAATATTTATAATGATGCGGTATGAACCCTTGCAAGATATTCCGTTCTGATTCGCCGTCGAGATTTTCGGTTGTCACTGTCCACGTGGAAGTCATTTTGCCTGTCTTCTCATTATAGGTCCAGTCAACTTTCGTCTGTCGGGGTACTACTGGTGCATATTGTGCGAAAAAGTCAACTGCTTCTTCGTTTGGAAGCACGGAAATGGCAAGATAATGCGGCTTGTCTTCCGCGAATGTCACGTCTATTCCCTCGCTGCCTTGTTCGAACAATGTGGCGTCAGGGGCATAGACTGCATACAGGTCTTTGCCGATTTTTATGGTAAGGCGGTCGGTTTCGATGGGCAATATGGCTGCTGCTCCCTGCAACAACAATTCTCCGTTTCCTGTTTCAATCTGCAGGTCGAGATTCTCGGCTTCAATCCACGTGAACGGTACGCCTTGCGCCATCGTGACGTTCATCCGCTTGTCGCCGTCGGCAAGCTGCATGCGCAGTCCCCAGTCGCTCCAGTCGTCGGCAATGGCTTCTTTCGGGTGGAATTTTCGTCCTTTTACCGTGAGTTGCGTGTCCCATTTCATCTCGCAGCCGTCGTCGCTCCAATGATTAGGATATGCCACGAATATGCCATAACCTTCGGCCTTCACTACTTGCGGATACGTCCAAAGGTTGCCCGAATACGTATCAACGAGCAAGTTTGTCCACCAGTCGTTGGTTGGCACAGGTTCGCCTTTTTTTGCATCGGATATGTATATGCGCCGTGTCTCCATAATGCGGCTTTTGTCGCCGCCGTGCTGGTCGGTAGCCGACTTGAACAGCGGCGTGTATTCGGCATAGCTGCCGCTGCCTACTGCCACAGGCTGCTGTGCTGTCAGAGAGAACGAGCCTGCCACAAATGCAATTACAGAAATCAGCTTTTTTATCTTCATGAAAATTACGGTTATGATTATTAAACCCAAATCGTCATTAGTCATTTGACAGATCGCCATACGCACTGGATTGTCCTCCCCTGTTCACGGAGCTTTAGCGGAGTTAATAGGGGAGGTGTCCCGTCGGGACGGAGGGGTTCGGAAAGGGTTAGCGTTTAGAGTCGAGAGATATCTTTCACTGAACGCTGAACACTCCACCCTCAACGCAACAACCCCCTCGGCACTCCGTGCCACTCCCCCTATTTGCTCCGCGTAGCTACGCAAACAGAGGGAGACATTTGGATGAATCCAGCACACCTGTTCCTCGCTTTCAAACAAATATAGTATATCTAATGAGCGATTTTATAAAAAATGCCTTTGCCCGCGCCAGCAGACAAAGGCATTTCGTTTAGTTGTCAGTAGTGATTACTATTATTTTGCAATCTTTGCAGTGTAAACATTGCCTTCTGCGTCAATGGCTTTGACAATATACATACCGCTTTGCAAGTCAGTTACATTGATTTGGTCGGCATTGTCGATAGCGGCAACCATTGCGCCCGATGCGCTGAATACCATCGCTTTGCTCATCACAACCGGCATCACCACTACATCGCCGGCAAGATAGATATTGCCGTTGACGTTAATGTCTTCGATACCGCCTGCAAGGTGTCCGTTGTTTTCGCCGTAAGCTTCTACTTCAAAAAGGCGCAATCCGTAACCGCCATTAGAGACCTCGTTGGAAACGAACTTGATATAACGTACCGGAGTAGTGGTTTCTGCATACAACCAGTCGTGACGGTTCTCAACTTCCGGTTCTGCGGAATACGACTTCCATGTGGTAAATTCCACATTGTCTGTAGAGAACAAGATTTCATAATCGCACGAGTTTGCTCCCTCGAAATGCAAATGTACCGCGTCAACGTTTGCCACATCACCGAAATCGGCAACAAATTCAGCCGTAAATGTTGTGGAGTTTTTTACGTCCTTTATGAACCAGTCGCTTCCGTCATTGCCATCTATTACATTAGCCACAGGACGGTCGATTTGGTAATTGTCGCCTTCCGATGTGCTGACGATGGTTTTACCGGCAAGGATGTTTTCACCTTCTGCCACGATGTTGATTGTCACCTCATTGGACTCGATTTCTCCGACTTTATATTTCACGGTGTAAGCGCCCTTAGCATCTGCTTTGAAAGCATTGCCTGTCATTGCACCACCGGAAACGACCCATTCTGCCTGCTCTTCAGGAGTAAGCGTATAAGCTTTTCCGTATTGGTCGGTCATCGTGACTGTGAAGTTATAATTGGACTCTACGTGTCCTGCAGTAGCATCGGCTGCAATTTCAATGTGGCGGAGTTCTGCCGGAGCAAGCGGAGAGTTGCTGTACACTTCCAATTCGCGGATTTTCACGCCATAGCCTGTCGCAGCCCTTGTGGAGTGTACTTTCACGTAGCGAGCTTTTACAGCCTCATCCTGCATAAGCCAATCGTGACGGTTCTGCATTCCTGCACCGTTGGTGAATGTAAATGCTTCTGTCGGCTCGCTCCAAACCGAATTGTCGGTAGAGAACGTAACGGTGTAATCAGCAGAAGAAGCGCCTTCCCAATAAGTATGCACGCAATTTACATCGTATTCTTCTCCAAGATCCACCACAATTTCAGCGTCATAGATAAACGTCGTTCCATCTCCTGCCACAGCGTCTGACGGCTGATTGGTAATCCACATTGTACCTTCATTGCCATCGACAGCGTTCTGAGGATTTTCAGACCCTTCCGTGCTCGAAACGATTGTCTTGCCCAAAGCAAGGTTTGCGCCTTCAGCAACAACATCGATTGTGACAGTGTTGCTTGTGATATCGCCTGATTTCAAGGTTACAAGATATTGTCCGCGGGCATCTACAGTCATCTTGTCGCCATCGAAAGTGGCATTGCCAGCACCGTCGGCACTATATTCTTTATTTTCTACAGTGAACGGCTCGCCGAATTGGTTCTTTCCGTTTACCGTGAACGTATAGGTATCGTTGGTCGAGCCTTGTGTCTTGTCGGCTGTGATTTCAATCGACGTAAGCACCGGCTCCTCGCGCACTGTTATCGTGCAATTAGCGGAAACAGACCCTGAAGTTGCCGTTACAGTGTAGTTGCCTGACGCAACGCCAGTTGCTATATTGCCTTTTATTGTAAGTCCATCAGCCGGAGAAACGGAATACGCGACTTCGGCATTTTCAATCCTGAGATTTTTACCGTTCACCACAGCAGTATTGAGTGTGGCGGTTTCTCCTGTGTAAATCTCGGTTGGATTTGCTGAAACAAACATTTTGCTTGCCGTTTCAGCTCCGTCGGCAACATATTCACCGAACGATTTCACACGGAACTCCCAAAGGCTTGTGCCGTAGTTGGTGCCGCGCTCAACGGTCTGCAACGCCACATAGCGTCCGTAAGTGCCTGCTTTTACATCTACATTTTGAGTATAAGGAAATCCAGAAAGCTCCTCGTTCACGCTTGCGACTTCCGTCCAACCTGTCTGAAAATCATTGGAAAGGTCATCATCCGAAAGCTCGGCTGTCATCTCTTCAGTAAGCTCGGATGCTATAAATATTTTATACTGTTTTGCATAAGCTCCTTCCCATACAAGCTGAAGCTGGTCGATTGCGTAATCCTTTTCAAGGTCAACGTAAATCCATTGACCGTCGGTGTGCGAGCTTTCCCAACGGGATCCTTCATTGTCGTCGAAAGCCATACTCGCCGTACCCGTTGAAGCCACGGCCGTTTTACCGACAGCGACGTTCTCTGCCGGAGAAACATACTCTTGCGCATTGATAGTGCCGACAGCTAAAAGAGCGGCACCTGCCAAAAAGTAATTTTTGATTCTCATTTGTCTAATTTTTATGGTTAATAATAATTTCCGATTTTATGGAGTCGTTTGTAATTTTTACGTCACAAAATTACATTCCAATGGCTCGAAGTGGCTCGGAATTACTTTCACAAAAACTCAACAATGCCATTACAAGACAAAAAATGATTACTTGTAAAGGCTTTATTAATAGTGTTTTATCTAAATTATATGTTGTAAAACATATTCACGGAATTGAGTTTTTACCTCAACAAGGGTGTTTTAGGTATAGAAATGTAAACAAATTGTATTATGGTCGTGTTATATTAATGTTAAACGTTAAGCAACTATAGATTTTATGAAAATTGCAAAGATTAAAGGTCGCGAGATTCTTGATTCACGCGGCAATCCGACAGTGGAAGTGGATGTGGAATTGGAATGTGGAGTTGTAGGCAGGGCGGCAGTGCCGTCGGGTGCCTCAACTGGAATCAACGAAGCATTGGAACTGCGTGACGGCGATAAGCACCGTTATGGTGGCAAGGGTGTGCAGAAGGCCGTGGCAAATGTGAATGGCGAGATAGCCTCAAGGCTCAAAGGTATGAGTGTGCTTGACCAGATGGCAATAGACAGGGCAATGATTGAGCTTGACGGTACGCCGACAAAATCGCGCCTTGGAGCGAATGCTATGCTTGGTGTGTCGCTTGCGGCGGCAAAGGCGGCAGCGAATTATCTGGAAATGCCTTTATACCGCTATATCGGCGGTTGCAATGCCCACGTGCTCCCTGTGCCGATGATGAACATAATCAATGGCGGTGCGCACTCTGATGCTCCGATTGCTTTCCAGGAATTTATGATACGTCCGGTAGGCGCGCGGACTTTCAAGGATGCCATCAGGATGGGGGCGGAGGTGTTCCATATGTTGAAATCCGTATTGAAAAAGCGCGGATTAAGTACGGCTGTAGGCGACGAAGGCGGTTTCGCGCCTGCTTTGAAGGGGACGGAGGACGCTTTGGAGGTTATAATGCAGGCAATCAGGGAAGCCGGTTACGAGCCGGGCAAGGATGTGACTATCGGGCTTGATTGCGCTTCCTCGGAATTCTACAAGGAAGGGTTGTATGACTATACATGGAAACAGCCTGACGGAAAGAAGCTTACTTCTGAGGAACAGGCTGCTTATCTGGAGAAATTGATAGACAGTTATCCGATTGACTCTATCGAGGACGGAATGTGCGAGACCGATTGGGACGGATGGAAGATATTGACAAGGAAGATAGGCGACCGTTGTCAATTGGTTGGCGACGATTTGTTTGTTACGAATGTGAAATATTTGGAACGTGGAATCAAGGAAGGTGCCGCTAATTCGATTCTTGTGAAGGTTAATCAGATAGGTACGCTTACAGAAACGCTCCAAGCCGTTGAGATGGCGCATCGTGCGGGATATACCGCAGTGATTTCGCACCGGTCGGGCGAGACAGAGGATTCTACTATCGCTGATATTGCCGTGGCTGTCAACTCCGGACAGATAAAGACCGGGTCGGCAAGCCGTTCCGACCGTATGGCGAAATACAATCAGCTGCTCCGTATAGAGGAGGAGTTGGGCGATGATGCCATTTACGGATAGGTTTTAGGTTTGGGTATATGGCTGGAGGCTATGGACGTTTGTGTGTCCATAGCCTCCGCTGTATTGTGCGGCTTGATACCGGGATAAGTGGAGAATCCGTTTTGAGAAGTTGTGTGCTTTATTTGAGAAATGTAAATGGAATTATGAGAGGGTATGATTTCTTGTTGCAATGAGTTGAAAAAGAGAAGCGGATATGTCCTCTTGACATATCCGCTTCTATGTGGGCGTTGACGGATTCGAACCGCCGACCCTCTGCTTGTAAGGCAGATGCTCTGAACCAGCTGAGCTAAACGCCCTTTGTTTTCGCAAAGTGATGCAAAGGTACTGCTAATTTTGATATCTGCAAATTTTTGGACGAAAAAACTTTTGGAAAATTATTTTTTTGTCTCTTCTGGTCCCCAAAGTTGGCGCATCCGGTCGTCCAATTTTTTTTCTTGAGGATTGTTTCCTGGTTGCCAGAATCTCATATTTACGGCCTTGTCAGGCAGATATTGCTGCGTGATGAAATTCCCGGGAAAAGCGTGCGGATATTTATAGTCGGCGCCGTAGCCGAGGTCGGTCATCAGTTTTGTCGGCGCGTTGCGCAAATGTAGCGGTACCGGATAGTTGCCGGTTTCGCTTACAAATTGCATCGCTGAATTGATAGCCTCGTATGCTGAATTGCTTTTTGGAGAAGTCGCGAGATAAATGGCGCATTCCGACAGTATTATCCTTCCTTCCGGCCAGCCGATTTTCTGGAGAGCGTCGAAAGTGGCGTTGGCAAGCAGCAGCGCGTTGGGATTGGCAAGGCCTATATCCTCTGCCGCAAGTATCAGCAGGCGGCGTGCGATGAAAGCAGGGTCCTCTCCGCCTTCAATCATCCGCGCGAGCCAATAGACGGCGGCATCGGGGTTGCTGCCCCTGACCGACTTTATGAAAGCGGAGATTATGTCATAGTGCATTTCTCCGTTTTTGTCGTATGCGGCAGGGTTCTGCTGCAACCGTTCGGTAACTATGTCGTTACGGATTATTATTGGTTCGTTTTCTCCAACTGACTGATAGAGCAAATCAAGGATGTTGAGCATCTTGCGTGCATCGCCCCCGGAGTAGCGGAACAGTGCGTCGGTTTCCTCGACTTTCACTGTCCGGTGTTTCAGTATCTCGTCTTTCGTGAGAGCCCGGTTGAGCAATTCGGTAAGATCGTCGTCGCTAAGAGGCTGGAGCACATATACCTGTGCGCGCGACAGCAGCGGACGGATTATTTCGAACGACGGGTTTTCGGTCGTTGCTCCGATGAGTGTGACCGTCCCCATTTCCACTGCTCCAAGCAGCGAGTCTTGTTGTGATTTGTTGAACCGGTGAATTTCGTCGATGAACAGTATCGGACGGTGCTTTGTGAACATACTGCTGCTGTCGGCTTTGCATTTCATCAGCACATCCCTTACTTCCTTTACTCCTGAATGCACGGCAGAAAGCGTGTAGAACGGCGCGTTGACCTGCACGGCTATGATTTTCGCGAGGGTGGTTTTTCCCACACCCGGAGGTCCCCACAGGATGAACGAGGAGATATGCCCCGACTCTATCATGCGCCGGAGTATGCATCCTTCGCCCACGAGATGCTTCTGCCCTATATAGTCGTCGAGCGATTTCGGGCGCAATCGTTCTGCCAACGGTTCAAACATTGTTTTGTTTTAGTTTGTTATCACAAAGATACTATAAGCTACGGGAAAAGTTTTAAATTCGTTTGAAAAACTTTTTCGGGGCGGGGGGTGCTATGTAAAGTGAATTTCTATCGTAAGAAAACGGAAAAGAATTACTAATTTTGCATCGTTAAACAGGCATAATCTTATTGATATGAAATATACTGGGATTTATTTGGCGGTTGCAGCCGCAATATCGGCATTCGGCAATACGGATGCGCAGAAACTGACTCTTGAGGAATGCTCGTTGGATGCTCGTCCTTCAGTGCCAAATGAAATGGTGTCGGACGCTTCTGGTGATACTTATTATATGCTGTCGGACGATGGCAGCCGTGTGGAGCGTTATGATTACAAGACGGGGAAAAAAGTTGCTGATGTCATGGTGTCGGAGAATCTCCGTGACTGCAATGTTGAAGGTTGGGATGGATTCATAATGTCGCCCGATGAGAAATTGATGTTGCTTTATACCGATGTGGAGCCGGTTTACCGTAATTCGTTCAAGGCTTCGTATTATGTGTATGACATAAGGCGTAATAATATAAAGCCGTTGTCGGAAAACGGCGCACAGGAGATTCCGGTGTTTTCTCCTGACAGCCGTATGGTGGCTTTTGTACGCGACAACAATGTGTTTGTGGCAAAGCTTGACTATGGCACGGAAATCGCCGTTACGAAAGACGGTGAGAAGAACAATATAATCAACGGCGTGCCCGATTGGGTTTATCAGGAAGAATTCGGTATGCTGAGCTCGCTTGCTTGGTCACCCGACAATCTTATGCTTGCTTTCATAAAGTGGGATGAGTCGGAAGTGCCAACTTACAGTTTCCCTCTTTATCGTGGCGAATGCGAGCCTATGGAGCAATATTCTTATTATCCCGGGCAATTTGAATACAAATATCCTGTTGCCGGTGAAACTAATTCGACTGTCAAAGTGATAAGCTATGATGTGGAGACACGTGCGCTTAAAACGATGAACGTGCCTTTGGATTATGATGGCTATGTCAATAAAATAGAATTTGGCAAGACTCCGGAACGATTGATGGTCACTACGTTGAACCGTAATCAGAATGAGATGAAATTGTATGCGGTCAATCCGCGCTCGGCAATTGCAAAACTTGTATATACTGATAAATCGGATTCATGGATAGATCCGTCGTTGACGGAAATGACACGTTATTACGAATCTTTTTTCGTGGTGGCAAGCGAGCGTGACGGATATCGCCATCTTTATCAGTATTCCAACGCCGGTGTGCTGATGAAGCAGCTTACTAAAGGCGAGTGGGAGGTTACGGATTTCTACGGGTATGATCAGGTAAGCAAGTGTTTTTATTTTCAGTCCACGCAGGAAGGCGCGTTGAACAGGACATTGTCGTTTGTAGATGCGAAGGGTGTCGTGAAAAAACTGTCGGAAAAGGTTGGCACCAATAGCGCTGTGTTTAGCAATAATATGAAGTTTTTTGTGCACGGATTCAGTGACGTGAATACTCCTGCTGTGTATGATTTGTGTACGGTCAAGGGTAAGAAATTGCGAACGGTAGTGGATAATGCAGACTATGCCGGGCGGTTTGTAGGCAAAATGCCGGTCAAGGAATTTTTTACGGTGTCAAGCGGTGGTTATGAGCTTAACGGCTATATGATAAAGCCGCGTGATTTCGACACTTCAAAGAAATATCCTGTGATTATGTATCAGTACAGCGGTCCGGGTTCTCAGCTTGTGCTTGACAAATGGGAGCTTGACTGGCTGCATTATGCAGCGCAGGAAGGCTATATCGTGGCTTGCGTGGATGGACGCGGAACGGGTGGACGTGGTAAGAAATTCGCTTCTTTGGTGTATAAGCAATTGGGAAAATATGAGAGCATAGATCAAGTCGCGGCTGCCAAACACATAGCTTCGCTGCCATATGTCGATTCTTCTAAAATAGGCATATTCGGATGGAGTTATGGCGGGTATGAGACATTGATGGCAATGACACAACCCGGGAATAATTTTGCGGCTGGCGTAGCTGTCGCTCCGGTGACCGATTGGCGTTTTTATGATTCTATTTATTCGGAGCGGTTTATGCGTACGCCGCAGCAGAATGAATCCGGTTATGAGGGAAGTTCTGCAATCAACCGGATAAGAAACCTTGAGGGCAGGTTGTTGATTGTGACAGGAACAGCGGACGACAACGTGCATGCGTCGAACACGTTCGAGTATGTGGCAAAAGCTGTCTCAATGAACAAAATGCTTGATATGATGGTTTATCCTAATAAAAATCATCATATCAATGGCTGCCAGACAAGGTTTGCCTTGTATTCGAAGATTATTGACTTCTTCGACACGTGGCTGAAAAAATAGAGGGATTGTGACAGAAAGACTTTGCGGTAACATATCGAGTTGTTCTCCGTATATGATTTGGCGGAACTATTCAATAGGGATTATGTCCCTGTCGATAGTTCCGTTGCTTTGCAGCATGGCTAGCTCAAATGTGTATCCGTTTCTTACGCTTGCCATGTCGCTGGCATTGTTTGCGTTTGTAAGGGGGAACCGTAGAAGCAAGTCGGAAAATTGTGCTTTTCTGCCATATATAGCGGCGCGCGTATTGCTGCTTTTTACTTTTGTGTCGGTTGCGGCTGTTTTATTGTTTTCATATGTTGATCGAAAAATCATGCATTTGTTGCCGAGCCTTTCAATGCTTCTTTTGTCGGTGACGGTGCTGGTCGTGTGGGGGATAATGAGATATCGCAGTGTCAATAATACATTTTGCGTGGATTGCATACTTCGTAATGGCGTGCCGTATGAGCGTGAAGCCTTGGGACATATTTATTTCAGGGAAATCAGATATCTGTTGCGCCGTGTCGGTGTCGGGGCATTCGCCATTGCACTGGTTGAATGGGTGTATTATTTATTCTTTTTTGACAGCAGGCTGGAGCTCACGCTTCTCGACAATGCCGTATTCATCTATTTTCCGATAGTGGCAGCTGTGGTTGATTGTGCGATATTGGGGTTCAGATATTTTGTGATTGATATATTCTATAGACGTGGTGAAGGCGTACGGAATTATGATGGATTGGCACCTGTCAATGGTACTAAGGTCGTGCGTGTCGTTGTTTTCAGTTTGGATAAGGTGTATTATCAGAAACGCAAGGATGGAAGCATTTATGATACTCCTTTTGAATTCGTTACGGATTATTCGGAGATTCCATCGTCAGGTGAGGCAGTGACTTATATGACTGGCAGACTTGGTGCATTGCCTGTCAATGCAGTCAGGTTTTGCTATGGTAGTTCTGATCCGGTAAATCGTCGTGGCATAGAGCATTTTTTCTGTTTTGTCGATGATGATGCGGATGTTGATAAATATGAGGAATCGACTGCCACGGCAGGACGCTGGTTTGACAAGCCTGCTCTTGAACGGGAGTTCTATGCCGGCAGTTTCTCCAAGATGGCGAGCTCTGAAATACATAGGATTTATACGATTATGGTGACAAGTAAATTGTATGATGTGAAAGGGCGGAGGAAAATAGGTGATAAAGGATATGTGCCGTCGTTTACTATGGAAGAGCTTCGTGCGGTTGATGTGGATTTCAACGACAGTCATTGGATGATGTTGTCGAAGTTCAATAAGGACATCCCTTTCCGTTGGTTGAGGGTCGTTTGGTATAAATATGTGGAAGGGTTGGGTTGATATGTGTAAATTGATCGTGATAACTGGTCCCACCGCATCAGGAAAGACACATAAGGCTGTGGCGTTGGCAAAGGCGGTTGACGGTGAAATAATCAGTGCTGATTCCAGGCAGATTTACAGAGGGATGGATATCGGTACGGGAAAAGATATCGATGAATATGATAGTGTGCCGTATCATTTGATAGATATATGTCCGGCTGGTTATAAGTATAATCTTTATGAATATCTGCGTGATTTTTCCAAGGCGGAGGCAGGTGTTCGTGCTCGGGGGCGTTTGCCTATCCTTTGTGGTGGTACTGGTTTGTATGTGGAGTCGGTGCTGAAAGGCATATCTTTGCCTGAAGTCCCGGAAAACAGGGCGTTGAGAAAGTCTTTGGAGGGAAAGACTTTAGAGGAGTTGACAACGATTCTCGAAAAAATGAAAACATTACATAATACGACTGACGTGGATACAACGAAGAGGGCGATACGAGCCATAGAGATACAGTCGTACTATGCCGAACATCCGGAGCTTGAAAGGCATACTGTTCCTAAGCCTGTTGAGGATGCTGTGGTTGTGGGGGTGTCGATTGACAGGGAAGCCCGTCGCCGTCGCATAACGGAAAGGCTTCATTCCCGATTGGAAGGAGGTATGGTGGAGGAGGTGAGACGGTTGCTTGAATCAGGCATTTCTTCTGATGATTTGGTTTATTATGGTTTGGAATATAAGTATGTGACAAATTATGTCATAGGGAAAATGTCATATGATGAGATGGTGTCTTTGTTGGAAATAGCCATACATCAATTTGCAAAACGCCAGATGACGTGGTTCCGTGGAATGGAGCGCCGTGGAATAAAGATTGATTGGATACCGTATGATGTCTCCGACGATGACTTTGTTGAGAAGGTTTTGAAGCTGATGCGTCAGTAATTTCTTTCTGTTCGGGAAGCGTCGATTTTCAGTAGTATGAAAAGTAGTATGGTGAATCCCCATAAAGATGAGCCGCCATAGCTGAAAAAAGGCAGTGGTATGCCTATGACAGGGCATAGCCCGATAACCATACCTATGTTGATGCCGAAATGAAAGATAAGATATGATGCGACACAATAGGCATAGACTCTTCCGAATGCTGAATGCTGGCGCTCGGCAATTTTGATGATGCGCAATATCAGTGCCACAAACAGAATGACGACAATGCTTGTGCCGATGAATCCTTCTTCTTCTCCTATTGTGCAGAAAATGAAGTCGGTATGCTGCTCCGGTACGTATTTCAGTTTTGTTTGGGTGCCGTTGAGGAATCCTTTGCCGGAAAATCCGCCAGACCCTATCGCTATTTTTGATTGGTTTACATTATATCCGGCACCACGCAGGTCGTCTTCTATTCCTAATGCTACCTTAATGCGCATTTGTTGGTGTTGCCCGAGACTGTCGAGTGCAGCGTTTGTCGAGAACATAAACCCTACGGAGCCTATTGCGAAAAGAGATGTGATTAATAATTTCTTGGTGTTTCTTTTCAGCATTTCTGTCACTATATAGCCGAGGGTTATCGCAAGTGTTCCATATGCCACGATTCTTCCGCCCGGTTCTATCTTGAATGCATAGAGTATTGCTGTTATGGCTGCGCACGACAGATATATAAGTAGTATGTTGCGTGCCGCTATTTGTGATTTGCAGTAGAATGCCACCATTAGAATGATTAACAGCAGTATCAGCATCACTACTATGAATTCTCCTCCTGGGATGCCCATTATCATTATTGATGAATATTTCAATGCTACTACAAATATTACAACCGAGCATAGGGCGGCTATCAGTATGAGTCCGCTCATCCCTTCTCTGAAAAGTACGAGGAATAACGATAAAAACACAAGTGCCGAGCCTGTTTCGTCTTGCAACTTGATGATTATGACAGGCAATAAGATTATAGTAAGGGCTTTGAGGTAGTTGGATGGTTTTGAGTTGAGGGTGAAATTATATCCGTTGAATAGCTTTGCGAGCGCAAGAGCGGTGGCGAATTTTGCGAATTCGGCTGGTTGCAGGCTTACAGGACCGAGTACAATCCATGAATGTGAGCCTTTTATGTCGGGGGCTATGAATATGGTTACTATTAGCAACAATGTTATTCCTATATATATGGGATAAGCATAAGTTTCGAAGAACCAGTCATCTACGAGTAGTATCGCTGTCCCGATTAGAAAAGATAATGCTATCCATACGAATTGTTTGCCTGAGAATTCTGAAAAATCGAGAATGCTTGCATTGTCGAAATCGTAGCTTGCAGCATAGATGCTGAATGCTCCGGCTACGACAAGTATAGCATAGATTATTACTATGGTGATGTCAATGTGGCTGAATAGAGCTTTGTTTGATATTCGTGATGGCACAATATTGCGGATTAAATTTTGGGCAAAGTTACAAAAAAGTGGTGGTAAATTTGTTAATCGCTTTAATTAGATGTAATTTTGCAGCTTGAAAATTTATGAAGATTTTGTTTTAGCGAAAATATTAAAAGGATAAAATAATAAATTTACGACTTATGAACGTAACGATGGAGAAGAACGGCAATGTGAGTGGAGTAATCACAGTGTCGCTTACAGAGCAGGACTATAAGGATAAAGTGAAGAAAGATTTGAAGGCTATCGGTCAGAAGCATCATATTGATGGTTTCCGTGCTGGTAAGGTTCCGGAAGGATTGCTCAGAAAGATGTTCGGAAAGCAGGTGCTTGCTGATGTTGTCAATCGTGAGACAGTCGATGCGTTGTTTAAATATATTGAAGATAACAAACTGAGCATTCTTGGTGAGCCGTTGTCGGCTAACGAGACGAAAGAGGTGGACTTTACGCAAAAGGATTATTCGTTCAGTTTTGAAGTGGGATTTGCTCCTGAATTTGATGTTGTTGTGAATAAAGATGTCACTATACCTTATTATACTATAGCTGTTGACGATGAGATGGTAAAGCGTCAGGACGATGCGTTTGCCCGTCGGTTTGGCTCGCAGGTGCCTGGTGATGCTGTTGACGCGTCTGCGTTGGTCAAAGGCTCTGTTGTGGAGCTGAATGCGGATGGCACGGTCAAGGATGGCGGTATTTCTGCGGAAAGCACAATTATTTCGATGGAATATGTTGCCGGCACAGAAGAGCGTGATAAGTTTATGGGTAAGAAGGTGGGCGACAAGGTCGTTTTCAATCCTAAGGCAGCAGGGAAAGGAAGTGTGGCAGATGTCGCTTCTATGCTTAACGTTGACAAGGAGCAGGCGGAGAATGTTGATTCTGATTTTGAATTCACAATAAAGGAAATTATTGTTTTGAAGCTTGCGGAGAAGAATCAGGAATTCTTTGATGGTGTTTTTGGCAAGGATGTCGTAAAGGATGAGGCAGCTTATTTTGACAAACTGAAGGAGATGATTGCTAATCAGTTGAAGCTCGACAGCAATTATCGTTTCACTATCGACGCGCGTAATGTGCTTTCTGGTAAAGTTGGTATCCTTGAATTGCCTGCGGAATTCTTGAAAAAGTGGTTGAAAAAAACTAACGAAAAGATTAATGATGGCAATGTCAATGAGGAGTACGAGAGGATGCGTCCTGCTGCTGAGTGGCAACTGATAAAGGAAAAGGCGGTTAAGAACCTTGGTGTGAAGGTTGAGGATGCTGATTTGCAGAGAGAGGCAAAAATGCTTGCTTCCCAGCAGTTTGCTCAGTATGGTATGAATAATGTTCCTGATGAATATATTGACAAGTATGCCAAAGACTTCCTTGAGAATAAGGAGTATCGCCAGCACCTTATTGAAAAAGCCGTTGATGATAAATTGTTTGCGGCGATTAAGGATAATGTGACTTTGGATGAAAAGACGGTTTCTGTCGATGAGTTCAACAAGCTGTTTGCTGCAGATGTGAAGGAATAAACAATCGTTTCATAATTAATTGGTGGAAGGCGATGGATTTGTTATGAATCTGTCGCCTTTTTTGATTCTTTTCGAATAAGAAGAGTTCCTCGCTTTTCTTGTCTTTAGGGGCGGGTGGCGGTCCCTCTCCTTTTTTCTTCACATTTTTTAACTCGTCATAACGCGGTGTCGCATAGCATCTTGCGTCGCGGCCGGTCTCCCCGTCCTGAAAAAAGTCCTCTCCTCTCTTGCGTGTCCGGCGCGATGTGCGTACCTTTGCAC